>NZ_JAEVHJ010000124.1:0-17779 GCF_016802855.1 Micromonospora sp. ATA51
GCAGTTCCGCGCCGTGGCCACCAGGTACGACAAGCTCGCCTGCCGCTACCGGGCCACCGTGCAAATCGCCGACATCCTCATCTGGCTACGCGCGAAACCAGACCGCCCCAAACCATGATCCAGGAGACACGGCCTAGCACATGGGGTGACAGCCGGCGGGCGATGTCACCGTCCCATACTTTGTCGCCAGTGCCACCCACGAGGAGGAACGGCGCGGTCGCACGGCCCAACGCATCAGCCACCCACGGCAGGGTGAGCAAGGGCGTGAGCCATACGGCGGGCAGGGATCTTTGGGCGGCGATCGCTGCCGCATTCGTGCCGAGCGACTTGGCGATCAGCAGGGGGCGACCGCCAACAGTGTCGAGTAGCGGACCGATCTCACCGCTCACCCAGCCCTCGATTTCTGGCCCATCAGGCTTCGGAGGCTCCTGGGACCACGAGTACCGGTGCACCGCTGCGCCCCGCTGCTCCGCTACATCGCCGGCATACATGAGCAGGGGTGCACCCGGTCCGAACCTAAGGCCGGGAATCACGACAGCGTCAGCCATGCGGACGACCTTACCGAGACCCGCGGTAGTGAATCCCGGACAAGACGGGTTCGGCGTGCAGTCCACGTCAACAGGGACGGCGATGTCGGTCAAGAGCCACTACGCGGTGTCAGCAGGAGTCACACCAGGCCAGGTGAGACCATGCCGACAATGGGACACGGCTCAGCTGGGGTCTGAGCCGTCGCCGCGGTCCCCACCGTCAGTGGCGCGCCGAGCGGCCGACCACGGCCGCTGCGCCGCCGCCCCGGCGTACCGGCTCGGCCGCGGCGAGCAGCCGGCCGTCCTCCAGGAACTCGATACCGGTCGCGGCGCCGATCTCGGCGGTGGGAGAGAAGGCATGCCCCGGGGGGAGGCCCTTGGCGTACTCGGTGAGGAACGCCGGCTCGGCCTGAGTGCTGCCGCCGTTGCGCTGCGATGCCCGCGGCGCCGCCAGCGCCTCCGGCAGGGTCATGCCCAGGTCGATCCGGTTGATCAGCATCTGCAGGACCGTGGTGATGATCGTCGCGCCGCCGGGCGTGCCGACGGCCAGGAACGGCCGTCCGTCGGCCAGTACGATTGTGGGCGACATGGAACTGCGTGGGCGCTTGCCCGGCGCCGGCAGGTTCGGGTCGGGCGCGGTGCCCTGGGTCGGCGCGAAGTTGAAGTCGGTCAGCTCGTTGTTGAGCAGGAATCCCCGACCGGGTACGACCATCCCGTTGCCGCCGGTCGCCTCGATGGTCAGCGTGTACTCCACCACGTTGCCCCACCGGTCGGCCACGGTCAGGTTGGTGGTGCTCTTGCGGTCGTCGCGGGTGTCGGCGACCGTCGCCACCGAGCAGCCGTCGTAGGCGCCGTCGGGGACGCCGGGTGCGACCGGCTTGGGCAGCGCCGCCGAGGGATCGATCAGGCACGCGCGTTCCCTGGCGTACGCGTCGCTGAGCAGTTCGCCGAGCACGTTCTGCGGGGTGTGGTCGCCGACGTAGCGGTTGCGGTCGGCGAACGCCAGCGCGCTGGCCTCCAGGTAGTGGTGCATCGCCTGGGTGGCGGTCATCGACCGCAGGTCGAACCGCTCGAGGATGTTGAGCGCCTCGCCCACGGCGGTGCCGCCGCTCGACGGGGTGGACATGCCGTACACCTCGAGGCCGCGGTAGTCCGACCGGGTCGGCTCGGGGAAGCGGGTGCGGTAGCCGGCAAGGTCGTCGGAGGTCATCCCGGCCGGGCGGATCGGGTACGGCCACGACCCGATCGGCTGCGCCGCCAGCGGCGGGTGCTGCACGGTGGCAACCACGTCGCTGCCGACCTCGCCCCGGTAGAACACGTCGGTGCCCTGCGTGGCGATCAGCCGGTACGTCTCGGCGAGGTCCGGGTTGCGGAAGGTGCTGCCGGCCGCCGGTGGCTGACCGCCGGGCAGGTACAGCGCGCTGGTCGAGCTGAACTGCCCGAACGCGGCCTGATTCGCGGCGATCTGGCCGGCGAAGGTCTCGTCGACGGTGAAGCCGTCCTCGGCGACCCGCGCGGCGGGCTTGAGGATCTGCGCCAGCGACCGGGTGCCCCAGCGGTCCAGCGCGTCCTGCCAGGTGAGCAGGGTGCCGGGCACGCCGACCGACAGCCCGCTGATGCGGGCCTCGTCGAACCGGTACGGCTGCCCGGTGGCCGGGTTGATGAAGCTGGTCTCGGTCATCGACGCCGGTGCCGACTCGCGGCCGTCGATGGTGTGCACCCGACCGGTCTTCGCGTCGTAGTAGACGAAGAAGCCACCGCCGCCGATACCGGCCGAGAAGGGTTCGGTGACGCCGAGCGTCGCCGCCGCGGCGACCGCCGCGTCGACGGCGTTGCCACCGCGGCGCAGCACATCCAGCCCGACCGCCGTGGCGGTGGCGTCCACGGAGGACACGGCGCCCCCGTACCCGGCGGCCACCGGCTCCTTCGGCGGCTCGGCCGGCTTAGCCTGGGCGGGAACGCCGGTTGCGGCCACGAGCGTGGCCAGAGCGACGGTCGCGGTGATGAGGGCCGGAGGTCTCATGTCGTCTCCCCAGATCGACACGGGTGGGCCTTCTGCCTACTCCCCTGGCCGGGAGTCGGCAACCCGAACAAGCCGAAGTCCCAGGACCGGCCCAGCCCATTCCACCGGAATCACCGTCCTACCCGAGCCCCGCTCAATCCGGTCGCTGCACCGCCCGCCCGTCGGGAAACCGGGGCGTGGGCGGGGAGGTAGTCGGCCACCTCCGGCGCTGTTCCTCGTGCAGCGGGATGTGGTCAGGCGTGGCTGTTCTGCCTCGCGGCAGCCTGGCGACGCAGTTCGTGGCGCGCCAGAGCGTTCTTGTGCACCTCGTCGGGTCCGTCGGCGAAACGCAGGGTGCGGACGCGGGCGTAGGCGCCGGCCAGCGGGAAGTCCTGGGAGAGGCCGGCGGCGCCATGGACCTGGATCGCCTTGTCCAGAATCCACTGCACGGTCGCGGGGGTGGCGATCTTGATCGCCTGGATCTCGGTGTGCGCGCCCTTGTTGCCGACGGTGTCCATCAACCAGGCCGTCTTGAGCACCAGCAGGCGCAGCTGCTCGATCCGCACCCGGGACTCGGCGATCCAGTTCCGGATCACCCCCTGGTCGGCCAGTGGCTTGCCGAACGCGATCCGCTGCTCGGCGCGGGCGCACATCAGCTCGACGGCCTGCTCCGCGACGCCGATGGAGCGCATGCAGTGGTGGATCCGGCCGGGGCCGAGGCGGGCCTGCGCGATCGCGAAGCCGTCGCCGTCGGCGCCGATCAGGTTCTCGGCCGGCACGCGTACGTCGTGGAACTCCAGCTCGGCGTGCCCGCCGTGGTCGTGGTCGTCGTACCCCAGCACCTCCATGCCCCGCTTGGTCTGCAGGCCGGGGGTGTCCCGCGGGACCAGCACCATGGACTGCTGGCGATGCCGCTCGGCGTTCGGGTCGGTCTTGCCCATGACGATGAAGATCCGGGCGTTCGGGTTCATCGCGCCGGTGATCCACCACTTGCGCCCGTTGATCACGTACTGGTCGCCGTCCCGCTCGATGCGGGTGGAGATGTTCGTGGCATCCGAGGACGCCACGTCCGGCTCGGTCATGGCGAACGACGACCGGATCTGACCTTCCAGCAGCGGCTCCAGCCACTGCTTCCGTTGCCGCTGGGTGCCGAACATCGCCAGCACCTCCATGTTGCCGGTGTCCGGGGCGGAGCAGTTCAGGGCGGCGGGCGCCAGGTGGCTCCGTCCGGTGATCTCCGCGAGCGGGGCGTACTGCAGGTTTGTCAGGCCCGCGCCGTGCTCGCCCGGCAGGAAGAGGTTCCACAGTCCTCGCTTGCGCGCCGCGGCGCGCAGCTGCGCGAGCACGGGCACCGAGTCCCAGGCCCAGCGGTTGCCGAGCTGCCCGAGCTCTTCGTGGAAGACGTGCTCGGCCGGGTAGATGTGACTGTCCATGAAGTCCAGGAGGTTGTCGCGCAGTCCCTCGGTCCTGGGGTCCAGGCTGAAGTCCATCATTGCTCCTTGAGGTAGGTCAGGCCCGCGTCGAGCAGCAGCTCGGTGACCTCGCCGAGGCGTTCGAAGCCGGAGCCGACGGTCTGGCCGCGCAGGTGGCGGTAGTGGATGCCTTCGAGGATCGCGGCCAGCTTGAAGGCCGCCAGGCCGAGGTAGAAGCCGAAACCCGGGAGGGCGCGGGTGCTGCGGGCGGCGTACCGCTCGAGGATCTCGTCCTCGGTCAGGAAGCCGGGCGCGGACGCGGCGTCGGCCACCGCCGTTCCGACGAGCCGGCCGAGACGCTGGTAGAGCACCAGCAGCGCCAGGTCGGTCAACGGGTCGCCGAGCGTGGCCATCTCCCAGTCGATGACAGCGGCGAGGCGGTCGCGGTCGTCGGTGAGGACGTTGTCGAGGCGGTAGTCGCCGTGCACGATGCCCGGTGCCGACCCGGTGGGCACGCCGGACGCCAGTCGGGCGTGCAGCTCGTCGGCGGCCGGCAGGTCCCGGCAGTACGACGCGTCGAGCTGCTTCTTCCACCGGCTCACCTGCCGAGCCAGGAAGCCCTCGGGTCGGCCGAAGTCGGCCAGCCCCACGGCCGCCGGGTCGACCGCGTGCAGGGCGGCCAGGGTGTCGACCAGCCTGGTCGAGATGACCCGGGTGCGTTCCGGGCCGAGCCGCTCGAGTTCGGCCGCGTGCCGGTACGCCGTACCGGCCACCCGCTGCATCACGTAGAACGGTGCGCCCAGCACGTCGACGTCGGTGCAGAGCGCGTAGGTGGTCGGCACCGGCACGTCGGTGGCCTGCAGCGCCGACATGACCCGGTACTCGCGGGCCATGTCGTGCGCGGTGGACAGCACATGCCCCAGCGGCGGCCGGCGGACGATCCAGGTCTTCCGCCCGTCACCGACCTCGTAGGTGAGGTTGGACTTCCCGCCGGCGATCAGCCGGGCGGTCAGATCCCCGGCCGCCCCGGGCACCGAGGCGGCGAACCAGTCGGAGAGCCGGGCCAGGTCGAGGCCGGGCGGGTCCTGCGGTGCGGAGGCGATCATGGCACGAGGATGCTGACGGTCTCGACCACGCAGGCCGGCTTCTCCGCACCCGCCAGCTCGACGGTCACCTTCGCCGTCAGCTGGTAGCCACCGCCGCCGGGCACCAGCGACAGCAGCTCCACGCCAGCACGCACCTGGGAGTCGACGGGGACCGGGGAGGGGAAGCGGAGCTTGTTGGCGCCGTAGTTCACGCCCATGGTCAGCCCCTCGACCTTGTACACCTGCCAGACCAGCATCGGCACCAGCGACAGCGTCAGGTAGCCGTGCGCGATGGTGCTGCCGAACGGGCCGTGCGCCGCCTTGGCCGGGTCGACGTGGATCCACTGGTGGTCGCCCGTCGCCTCGGCGAAGGTGTCGATCTGCCGCTGGGTGACGGTGTGCCAGTCGGAGAAGCCGAGGTGGGTGCCGACAGCCTGCCGCAGTTCCTCGATGCCCTGGAAGACCTTCATCATTTCCCCTTTCCCGCTCAGGCCTTCGGCCCGCCGGCGACGTACAGCACCTGGCCGGACACGAAACCGGCGCCCTCGCTGACGAAGAACGACACGGCATGCGCGATGTCCTCCGGCTTGCCGGTGCGCGCGACCGGGATCTGCGCCGCGGCGGCCTTGGTGAAGTCCTCGAACGGCATGCCGATCCGCGCCGCGGTGGCGGCGGTCATCTCGGTTTCGATGAAGCCCGGGGCGATCGCGTTGGCCGTGACACCGAATTTCCCGAGTTCCAGGGCGAGCGTCTTGGTGAAGCCCTGCAGACCGGCCTTGGCGGCCGCGTAGTTGGCCTGACCGCGGTTGCCCAGCGCCGAGGTGCTGGACAGGTTGACGATCCGACCCCAACCGGCTTTGGTCATGTAGCCCTGCACGGCGCGGGCCATGAGGAACGAGCCACGCAGGTGCACGTTCACGACCGCGTCCCAGTCGTCGGCGCTCATCTTGAACAGCAGGTTGTCCCGGATGATGCCGGCGTTGTTGACCAGCACGGTGGGTTCGCCCAGCTCCCCGGCGATCCGGTCCACGGCCGCCTGCACCGCCTGTTCGTCGGCCACGTCGGCGCCGACGGCCAGGGCCCGGCCACCGCCGGCCTCGATCTCCTCGACGACCGGCTTGCCCGCCGCTTCAGCCAGGTCGACCACGGCGACGGCGAAGCCGTCGCGGGCGAGCCGCTTCGCGACGCCGGCGCCGATGCCGCGGGCCGCGCCGGTGACGACGGCGGTACGGGTGATGGTCATGGGGTCAACTCCTCGACGGGTACGGAATGTGGCAGTTCAGAACGGGGTGCGGCCGTGGGCGGCCGGCGGGACAGGCCGGGGATCAACTCGGCGAGCGCGGCCCGGGTGGTGTCGGCGTCGGTGTGCTGCAGCGCCCGCATGCCGACCGCGCGGGCGCCGAGCACGTTCGGCTCGGCGTCGTCGACGAAGAGCACCCGGTCGGCCGGCAGGCCGAGCCGGTCCAGGGTGAGCGCGTAGATCGCGGCGAGCGGCTTGCGCAGACCGACCTCACCGGAAATGACGACGGGATCGAAGAGCGCCTCGATCCGCTCGCGCGGGTACGTGTTGCCCCAACTGTTGGACAGCAGTCCGACGCGCACGCCGACGTCCCGCAGCTCGTGGGCGAGGGCGAACATCGCCGGATCGGGGCGCATCCCGGCGAACAGCCGGACCAGGACGCCGACAGGATCGACCGCACGCCCGTCGAGGGTGGTGAGCTCGGCGGCGAGCAGAGCGTCGAACTCCTCGACGCTCAGCGCCCCGGTCTCCAGGCGGTGGATGGGGGTGCCGTCCGGGGCGTCGCGGGACAGCCAGGCCTTGAGCGTGCGCGAGAACGAGGCCGGGTCGATGCCATCGGCGTGCAGCCACGCGGCGATCGAGTCCCGGACCGGTCCCGTGAGCACGCCGCCGTAGTCGAAGATCACGGCTTGCACCTGGTCGGCGGTGCTCACGAGACGTACACCACCCGGCCGACGGTGACGCCGTCGGCAAGCTCCTGCACGCCGTCGGCCACCTCGCCGAGCGCGAGGCGTTGGCTGACCAGGGGTCGTACGGCGCCCTGGCCGGCCAACGCGGTGAGGGCACGGTGGCATTCGGCGACGGCTGCCGGGTCGTGGCGGTGGTACAGGCCCCAGTGCAGGCCGACGATGGAGTAGTTCTTCACCAGGGCGTGGTTGAGCGCGGCGGACTGGATCCGGCCGCCGGCGAAGCCGACCACGAGGATCCGGCCCTCGAAGGCGACGCACTTGGTGGAACGCTGGTAGGTCTCGCCGCCGACCGGGTCGTAGACGACGTCGGCGCCCCGGCCGCCGGTCTCGGCCTTGACCACCTCGACGAAGTCCTCTTGGCGACGGTCCACGACCACGTCGGCGCCCAGTGCGCGGGCCACCGCCGCCTTCTCCGGACCCCCCACGACGCCGATCACCCGGGCGCCGGCTGCCTTGCCCAGCTGGACGGCGGCGCTGCCGACGCCGCCGGCCGCCGCGTGCACCAGCAGCGTCTCGCCCGCGCGCAGCCCGGCCCGACGGTGCAGGCCGAACCAGCCGGTCTGGTAGCCGATGTAGAGCGAGGCCGCCTCGGCGTCGTCGAGTGCCGCGGGCGCGGGGAACGTGGTCGCCGCATCCATCAGCGCGAGCTGACCGAAGCCGCCGAACGGCAGCACCGCGCCGCCGAGCACGCGGTCGCCGACGGCGAACCCGTCGACACCCGCACCGAGCGCGACGACCCGGCCGCACAGCTCGACGCCCGGGGTGAACGGCAGCTCCGGCTTGACCTGGTATTCGCCGCGGCACATCAGGACGTCGGGGAAGTTGGCCGGACAGGCCAGCACCTTCACCACGAGCTGCCCGGGACCCGGCTGCGGGTCGGTCACGTCGACGAGCCGCAGCACGTCGCGGGGCTCGCCGAGCTCGGCCACCCGCCATGCCCTCATCGGAGCGCCCCCTGGTCCTCGAGTCGTCGCTGGAGCTTGTTCATGCCGTTCAACCAGCGGTCGGTGTCGGTGGCGCGGTGTGCGTAGTACTCGGCCACCCGGGCATGCGGCAGGATCAGGAACCGGTCGCCGTGGAGGCCCTGCCACGTCGCCTCGGCGACGTCCTCGGGGGTGATCGCCGCGTCGTGGCTGAGCAACTCCTGCAGCGGCCCGGCGTTGTCGAGCATCCGGGTCTGTACGCCCTGCGGGCAGATCGCCTGCACGACGACTCCGTGGTGCCGGTAGGTCAGCGACAGCCACTCGGCGAACGCGACGCAGGCGTGCTTGCTGACCGAGTACGCCGCACTCCCGATCATCGTGAGCAGCCCGGCCGCGGACGCGGTCACGACGAATCGACCCGTCCCGCGCTCGACCCACCCGGGCATCAGCAGTCGCGCGGCCCGCACGTGCGCCATGACGTTCACCTCGTGGGTGGCGGCCCACTCCTCCTCGGTGGCCCGCAGCCCGTGGCCACGCTCGATTCCGGCGTTGCCGAACCAGACGTCGATGCCGCCCAGGTGACCTCGGGCCGCCTCGACCAGCGCGGCGACACCCTGCTCACCGGCGGCGTCGCCGGGAGCGGCGTAGCCGCCGATCTCCTCGGCCACCCGGATGGCCGCCTCGGCGTCGAGGTCGTTGACGACGACCCGCGCTCCCCCGGCGGCGAGTCGCGTGGCCAGCGCGCGGCCGATGCCGTGGCCGGCGCCGGTGACGACGACGCCCTTGTCCCGTACCGGCATCAGACACCTCCGGTGAGGGTGAGACCGCCGTCGACGAGCAGCAGCTGACCGGTGATCCAGGCGGCGTCCTCGGAGAGCAGGAACGCCACGACGCCGCCGACGTCCTCGGCTACACCGAGCCGCTTGAGCGGGTACGCGGCGGCGACCTGGTCCTCGCGACCCTCGTAGAGGGCGGTGGCGAACTTCGTCTTCACCACGGCCGGGGCGACGGCGTTCACCCGGATGTCGGGGCCGAGCTCGACGGCGAGCTGCTGGGTGATCTGGGTGAGCATCGCCTTGCTGGCGCCGTAGAAGCCGATGCCGGGCGCGGGCCGGACGCCGGCCACCGACGACACGTTGACCACCGCGCCGCCGTGCTCCTTCATCCAGATCCGATGTACGTGCTGCACCCACGACAGCGCGGCCAGGCAGTTCACCTCGAAGATCTTGCGGGCCGCGGCCAGGTCCAGCTCGACCATCGGGCCGTACGTCGGGTTGATGCCGGTGTTGTTGACCAGCAGATCGGCGCTGCCGAAGGTGTCGACCGCCCGCGCCACGACCTCGGCCTGGTGGTCGGCGTCGTCGGCGTGACCGGCGACGCCGAGCGCGTGCTCGGGGCCCAACTGGGCGACGGCCTGGTCCAGCGCGTCCTGCTTGCGGGCGGTGAGGACGACGTTGGCGCCGTCGGCGACCAGCCGCTCGGCAATGGCCAGGCCGATCCCCCGGCTGGCGCCGGTCACGATCGCGGTCCGTCCGGCGAACCTCGGCCTGCTGGTGGTGCGCGCACCGGTCATGCCAGACGGGTGTTCGACAGGGCTTCGGGACACGGCCATTCCCTCCCGGGTTACTAAGCGCTTGCTTAGGATAAGCTCGACGAAGTGTGCGACAGCATGGCCGCCGCCGTCAACGGGTCTGACCCGGACGGCTGATGTCCGGTGCTGTGGTATCAATGCCCGCCGAGGCTCAGGAAGGAAGGGTGGACGCACGTTGACCGACACCGCAGAGCACTCCCGCGCCGACGCGACCCGCGCCCGGCTGCTCGAGGCGGCTGTCAGTGCGTTCGCCGAGCGAGGCTTTCACGGCACGACGACACGCGACATAGCCGCGGCGGCAGGGCTGAGCCCGGCCGCGCTCTACGTGCACCACAAATCCAAGGAGGAACTGCTCTATCTGATCTCACGGTCAGGGCACGACCACGTGCTGCGGGTCGTGCAGGACGCGATCGCGTCATCCGACGACCCGGCCACCGCGCTACGGCGGGTGGTCCACGACTTCGTCGTCACCCACGCCCGCGACCACACCACCACCCGGGTCGTGAACTACGAGCTGGCCGCACTCAGCCCCGAGCATCTCGCCGAGATCCGCGACGTGCGCCATCGCATCGAGCAGGCGATCCGCCAGCTCGTGGAGACAGGCGTCGCCGCCGGGGTCTTCGACACCCCGGACCCGCGGATGGCGGGCGCGGCGCTGCTCTCGCTCGGCATCGACGTGGGCCGGTGGTACCGCGACGACGGCGACTGGAGCCCCGAGTACGTCGCCGCCCAGTACGCCGAGATGGCGCTGCGCATCGTCGGCGCCCGCTGAGCGACACATTGGACGTCCGGCAGGTCTCCTATTTCCTCGCGGTGGCCGAGCACGGCGGCTTCAGCCGGGCGGCCGCGGCACTCGACGTCGCCCAGCCGACGCTGTCGCAGTCGGTGCGCGCGCTCGAACGCGAACTCGGCGCCGAGTTGTTCCACCGGGTCTCGCACGGGCTGGTGCTCTCCTACGCGGGCCGGGCCTTCGTCGGCCGGCCGGCAGATGCTGCGCGGCATCACCGCCGCCCGGGAGGCGGTAGGGTCACACGAACGATCCGGCCACACCCTCGACCTGGTCACCGTGCCCGTCCTGGCGGCCTACCCGGGGGCATCCCTGGTCGGCTCGTTCCGGCGCGCGAAACCGGACATCGTCGTACGCGTCGACGAGCCGGAGACCGACGACAGCCTGCACATCCTCGTTCGGCACGGGCACAGTGAGCTGGGCCTGGCGCACCTGCCCCTGCCGCACCTGGGGCTACACGTGGTCGAGCTCGGCGTCCAGGAGCTGTGGCTGGCGTTCCCACCCGGCACCGACGTCGGCCCGGGTGCAGCCGTGCCGCTGGCCCGGCTGCACGGCGCCGACGTTCTCGGGGTGCCGCGCGGCAGCTGGCAGCGCGACCACGTCGAACGGGCGCTGCGCGAGCAGGGCGTCCGCACCCGGCTCGTGGTCGAGGTGGCGCACCGGGAAGCGCTCGTGCCGCTCGTCCTCGGCGGCGCCGGCACCGCCTTCGTGGTGCGGGAGACCGCGCACGCGGCCGCCTCGCTCGGCGCGGTCATACGCCCCGTCGACCCGCCGCTGCGGCAGGCGTACGGACTGGTGCACCGGCCCGGTCCCCTGTCGCCGGCGGCGCGCGCGTTCGTGGCCCACGCCCGCGCCGCTTGTGGGACAGGGTAGCGATGGTCGACCTGCGCCAGATGGAGTACTTCCTCGCCGTCGTCGATCACGGCGGCGTCACCCGCGCGGCCGCGGCCATCTGCATCGCCCAGCCATCTCTGTCGCAGGCGATCCGGGGCCTGGAACGCGAGCTCGGCGTCGAGTTGTTCCACCGCACCGGACGCGGCCTGGTCCTCACCGCCGCCGGTGAGGCGCTCGTCGCCCCGGCTCGGCAGGTCCTCTGCGACGCCACCGCCGCCCGGGCCGCCGTCGCCGAGGTGGTGGGTCTGCGTGCCGGACGGCTCGACATCGCCGCGCACGCCGCGCTGACCGTCGACCCCCTCACCCCGGCGCTCGCCACCCTGCGGCGCCGCTCCCCAGGCATCTCAGTGGGCGTGCGGGAGCCCCGCGACGACGAGGAACTGGCTCGGCTGGTGCGCGACGGAAGCTGCGAGCTGGCCCTGACGTACCTACCGGTACCCGATCTCGGGCTGCCGGTCTCGGCGCTGGGCTCCCAGCAGGTGTGGGCGGTGCTGCCGCCCGGCACCCCCGCCCCCGACGGGCCGCTACCGGTGCGGGCGCTCCACGACACCCCGGTGATCGACATCGAGGGGCACGGTGCGCTTCGCGCGACGGTGCTGGCCGCGCTCGCCTCGGCCGGCGTGCGGATGCGTCGCGCGACGGTGACCCGGCACAGCGAGGCCGTCGTACCGATGGTCCTCGCCGGGGCCGGCACCGCCTTCCTGACCCGGTGGTACGCCGACGAGGCGGCCCGCGGCGGAGCGGTCGTGCGGGCGCTGGACTCGCCGATGGCCTGCCGGTTCGCGGTGGTCCACCGGCCCGGGAGGCTGTCGCCGGCGGCCCGGGCCCTGCTGGAACTGCTGCGCCGACCCGAGGAGACCCGCCACGCCGTCGGCGATCCGTGACCCGGTCGTCGCGGCGCCGTGTGCACCAGCCATAGCCGACGCCTATGGGGCGGGTGAGGGCTCGTCTTTGATTTCGCCTGCCCGCCGGTCTTCGATCAGTGCACCCGTCCGCGTCCGGTCCGCGACGCCGCCCGTCCCTTCGACAGCGAGGAACCCGCACCATGGCCCAACTGTCGCTGGCATCCGTCCTGGCAGAGAGCGCCCGGCGCCGACCGGAGCATCCCGCGATCATCTGCGGCGACGAACGCGTCACGTACGCGCAGCTGTGGGCGCAGGCCCGGGGCTACGCCGCGGCGCTGGCCGAGCGGGGGGTACGCCGCGGTGACCGGGTCGCGCTCATGGCCGCGAACGTGCCGGACTTCCCGCGCGCCTACTACGCGATCCTATCGCTCGGCGCGGTCGTGGTGCCGATCCACCTGCTGTTGACCGCCGAGGAGGTGGCGTTCGTCCTGCGCGACAGCGGGGCCCGCGTGGTGGTGCACGGCGGCGGCGACCCGGCGACGGCCGTGAAGGCGGCGGAGCTGGCCGGGGTACCGGCGGTCCCGCTGGACCCGGCCGATCCGGATTCGCTGGTCGCGACGGCCGCAAGCCTGGCGCCGCGACCTGGGCTGGTGCCGACCGCGCCGGACGACGCGGCCGTCGTGCTCTACACCAGCGGCACCACGGGCCGGCCGAAGGGCGCCGTCCTGACCCACCTCAACCTGACGATGAACGCCACCGTCAACGCCTTCGACGACCTCGGGGTGCGCCGCGATGACGTGATCCTCGGCTGCCTGCCGTTGTTCCACAGCTTCGGGCAGACCGCCGCGATGAACACCACCTTCCGCGCCGCCGCCACGCTCGTGCTCCAGCCGCGCTTCGATCCGACCCGGGCGCTGGAGCTGATGGTCGCGCAGGCCGTGACGGCGTTCCTCGGCGTGCCCACGATGTACGCCGCGCTGGTCGACGCGGCCCGCCGGGGTGCGCCGCGCCCGTCGTTACGGCTGTGCGTCTCCGGCGGCGCGTCGCTTCCGGTCAGTCTGCTGGAGGAGGTCGCGCAGATGTTCGCGACGACCGTCTACGAGGGCTACGGCCTGTCCGAGACCTCCCCCGTCGCGACCACCAACCAGCCCACCTTCGGCACGCGCCCCGGTACCGTCGGCTGCCCCATCTGGGGCGTCGACGTCGAGGTGGCCCGGGCCGACCTGGAGCGCCGCGTCGAGCTGCTCCCGCCGGGGGAGATCGGCGAGATCGTCATCCGCGGGCACAACGTCTTCGCCGGCTACCTCGGCCAGCCACGGGCGACCGCGGAGGCGATCGTGGACGGCTGGTTCCGCACAGGTGACCTCGGCACGCGGGACGAGGCCGGGTTCGTCACGATCGTCGACCGGAAGAAGGACCTCATCATCCGGGGCGGATTCAACGTGTACCCGCGGGAGGTCGAGGAGGCGCTGCTGCGCCACCCGGCCGTCGGGCAGGTGGCGGTGATCGGCCTGCCCCACCCGACGCACGGCGAAGAGGTGTGCGCGGTGGTCATCCCCGCGGCGGAGGTGACCGCCGACGAGATCGTCGAATGGTCGCGCGAGCACCTGGGCCGCCACAAGTATCCGCGGCGGGTGGAGTTCGTCGGCGAATTCCCGCTCGGGCCGAGCATGAAGGTGCTCAAGCGGGAGCTGCGGTGGCGGTTCGCGCAGGACGCGAGGCCCTGACCTGTGCTGGAGAAACGCGATCTGGCGGTGCGCCACGGCCGTGGCGTGCCCGCGCTGCGCGGGGGACAGACCCTCGACGTCGACGGCGGCGCGACCGTCGTCCGGCAGTAACGGAAGGAGTTGCAGTGGTGCGATCCCCGCTCGACCCCGCGCTCGCCCGCGCCGCGTGGCGCCGCGCAGAGCCGATCCACGCCATGATCTATTTCGCCCCCGAGGCGCGCCAACGGTATGCCGCGCTCGGCCTGGACGGCCCGATGGGCTACTTCGCGTCCCGGTCGGCCCCGTTCGGCCCGGTACCGGCCGAGCCGGTCATCGCGACGTTCTTCAACTTCAAGCCGGCGCTGGTGCGCTCGGCGCTGCCCGCCGCATGGCAGCACGCCGACCCGGCGACGGTGCTTCGCGCCCGTCTCGACGCCGCGGACGCGGCGCTGCGCCGGGCCTTCGCGGGCCTGCCAGGCGATGCGCTGACCGGGGCGGCCATCGCCGAGGCGGCCGGGCTGGCGCGGAGGGCCGCCGAGACGGCATCCGAGCACCTGCCCGGGCGCCCGCTGTTCGCCGCCCACGCGGCGCTGCCGTGGCCGGACGACCCGCACCTCGTGCTGTGGCACGCGCAGACGCTGCTGCGCGAGTATCGCGGCGACGGGCACGTGAACGCGCTGCTGGTAGCCGGTGTCAACGGTCTCGACGCGCTCGTGCTGCACGCCGCGACCGGGGAGGCGCCGGAGCGGTTCCTGCGCAGCAGCCGCGGCTGGACCCGGGAAGAGTGGGCCGAGGCGGTGGACGGCCTGCGGTCCCGCGGTCTGCTGGCCGCCGCCGGCGTCGACGCCGAGGACCTCGCGCTCACCGATGCCGGCCGGGAGCTGCGCCGGTCGGTCGAGGAGCGGACCGACGCTCTCGCCGAACCGGCCTACCGGGCGCTCGGCGAGGACGGCTGCGCACGGCTGGCGGAACTGGCGCGCTCGTTCAGCCGCGCCGTCGTCGACGCCGGGCTGCTGGACCTGCGCGCCACGCCCACTGAGCGGTAACCGCCGTGAGGCCGCCTGCGGCACCGGTTTCATTGGCGGGTGTCAAGTCACCGTGGACGGCCCGTGGCGGGCTGGTAGGGAGCGGGACCCCTGCTCAGCCCCTCCCTGCTGTCGGGCGGCGTCGGCGCTGGCTGGCGGTCCTGGCTGCACGAATGGCTGTACGGCGACCCGTTCCTACACCGAGTTGCCGTCCTGCCACCTCACTCCTGGCCATCGATCTGTGGTGGCAAGGAAGTGGACCACGATCGGCACGACGCGGCGAACCTCGACGGTGTCACGGTCGGCGTACTGATCGACTTGGCCGTTGGCCAACATGTCGAACACGCCCCGCCCAGGCTTCAAGTGCTGGAAGATTCTGCGCGACTATCGCCGCGCTGCCCGCACATTGACCGACGCCGCTTCCGGCATTGCCCACCTGCACAACATCGTCCTGGCTGGGTGAGCAAAACCCGGGTCATCGGCAACGCCTTCACCGCGTTACGAGACGCCTCTTAGGACCTCTCGAGTGTTACGACTCACTTCCCCTCCGGCTCCGACCGACCATGTGCCGGCAAAGCTCGCCCCTGGCCAGGGCGTGTTCGCTGCGCGTGGACGGTGCGGTGTTGGGCGTTCAGCTCCTCTTTCCAGGCCGGCAGCCGGCGGCCGGCTGCCGTCACGGTTCTTGCGGTACGGCATGGTCACCTCACGCGGTTGCCCTGGTAGCCGCCGTCGGCCATGACCGGCCGCCCGGCCAGCTTCTGGTCGATTCCGCTGGTCCGGTAGACGATCGTGTCGTTGCGGTTGCCTGGTTGCGGGTCGCCGACGGCGATCACCAGTCTGGTGCTCGTGTCGATGGTGACCTGCAGGTTCGTCGAGTAGCGGTAGTTCTTGCTCGGTGCCGCGAGGCGGTGGTCCCGGGTCGGGATCAGGGTGCCGTCAACGATCGCGATCTGGTCGACCGGCCGCCGGCGCACAGGTGCCAGGGCCAGCAGCGGCCCGAGGCTGTCGATGACCCGATGCGCGGCAGAGTGCGACACCCCGAACAGCGGCCCGATCTGGCGCATCGTCAGGCTGGTACGTCTGTAGGCGGCCAGCAGCAGCACCCGATCCGGCAGGTCAGGCGCCCACTGCCGGCCCGGCCGCCCGTCAGCGATGCCGTCCCCGCCACGCTCGGCGACCAGCCGGACCGGCCGGCGGAACTGAGCGGGCTGCAACCCAGTGAACGAGAAGATCCAAATCCGGTCGGGCTGCGGAGATCACCTGCATCCCAACATCCTCGATGATGGTCCTCACCAGACAGACATCGGGTTGCGAGACGTCCCTTGGGAGCCCATGAATGCACGTCGAAATGGCGACTAGCGCCGGTAGGGCCGGCCAGCCGAACGAGGACTTCGCCGGCGCTGTTCCCGGCGCTGCTGTGCTGCTGGACGGCGCCGGCATCCCGGGAAGCGAGTCGATCTGCTCCCACGGTGTCGCCTGGTATACGCACCGTCTCGGCGGCGCGCTGCTCGGCCGGCTATCGCGTGACGACGGGCGAGACCTCGCGGCGATCCTCGCCACCACGATCGGCGAGATAGCCGCCGATCACCGCGGCACCTGCGACCTCACGAACCCCAGCAGCCCGCAGGCAACCGTGGTGATCGTCCGCGCCCACCGGGGCCGCCTGGACTATCTCCTGCTCGCGGACTCCTTCCTCGTCCTCGACCAGGTCTGCGGTGGCCCGCAGGTCATCACCGACGAGCGTGAGGTCACCACCAGGCGCATCTGCTCGGCGTCCCTGGATGGCGTTCCCGGGGGAACGGTGGAGTACGACCGCATCCGAGACTCCTGCATCGAGGCGCTGCAGGCTCGCCGGAACCAGCCGGGCGGCTACTGGATCGCCAAGGATGATCCGCACGCGGCGGAGGAAGCGGTAACCGGCAGCCGGCCCCTTCATCACCTGCACAGCGTCGCGCTGCTCAGCAATGGCGCCAGTCGCATCGTCAGCCCGTACGGCCTGACCGACTGGCCCGGCGTACTGGAACTGCTCGCCGCTAACGGGCCGGCCGATATCGTTCGCCGCGTCCGGCAGGCCGAAGCCCGCACCTCCGCAGACCCCGATGCTCGGGTCCCTGACGACGCCACGGTTGCGCACTGGACCCGCCTGCCGCGCTCCGAGGTCGGCGAACTGTCGTAGCCAGCAGTTGGCCGCTGGTGCCCGCTGAATTTGACGACCCACGATGGAGAAGGCTCACTGCAGGTTCTGGCAGGCTGACGTGCGGGATCGCTTGCTCAACGAGGAGGCGCTGGAGTCCTCGGCGGTGGTCGCCAACTCCGCCATGAACCGCGAGCGTCAGCTTGACGGCGTCAACAGCTACAGCCGGGAACTGGGGTTCAATCCACTCGACTGGATCATCGCCCACCTCCGGAAGCTCGTTCCCGGCGGGCGAGAGATCACCACGGCTGGCTGGACCTGTGCTGCGGCACGGGCCGATGTTTGGTGCAAGCCGCGGATGAGCTTGCTCGTGCCTGCGTGCATGGGCTGCACACGTCGGCGACAAACTCGCCGTGTTGAGCCGCATCGCTGGTTGGCTCACCGACGGCGGACCGTTCGTAGCCGATCTCGACCTGGACAATCTGCGGCTGGCTGACGGTGGGCCCGCGGGACGCAAGCTGATCACCGCACTGCGCCAAGCGGGCTGCACGGTTGACACCCGCCGTCGGCGGATCGGGCATACCAGCCCCGGAGCGTTGTCGTTGCCGTACGCCTATCTCGGTGCCGACGACCACGCCGGGCCGAACTACACCGGCCAACCCGCCGTCAACTCCTACTACGCCGATCTACACCGATCCGAGGCACACCAGCACTGACATGCCGCTGGCAGCGCATCCGAGACGAACCAGCTCTGCCGAGATGAGGTGCGACACGAGGTCGCACGTGTGGAGTGAGTACGTCGATTGGAGGTCGGGTGTAGATGCCCGAGACGTAGCTCCCGGTCAGTGTCCGAGACCGG
>NZ_JAEVHJ010000125.1:0-17598 GCF_016802855.1 Micromonospora sp. ATA51
CAAGCCCGCCGGTGACGAGGCCGGGGCGCAGGAGCGCAACCTCAAGGAAGCGTCGACGGGCGCCAACGGCGCGAGCCCGACCGTCGCGAGCGAAACGGGGGGCCAGAAGTGACCACTCCTCGGCCGGAGACGCTGGCCAAGCTGACGCCGGTGCTGACCAAGCGCTGGCTGTCGCCGGACGCCTGGCGGATCGGCACCTACGAGAAGCTGGACGGCTACGCCGCCCTGCGCAAGGCGCTCAACGCCCACCCGGACGACCTGATCCAGCTGATCAAGGACTCCGGGCTGCGCGGCCGCGGCGGCGCCGGCTTCCCGACCGGTCTGAAGTGGGGCTTCATCCCGCAGGGCGACGGCAAGCCGCACTACCTGGTGGTCAACGCCGACGAGGGCGAGCCGGGCACCTGCAAGGACCTGCCGCTGATGACGCACGACCCGCACTCGCTGGTCGAGGGCGTGATCATCGCGTCGTACGCGATCCGGGCCAACCGCGCCTACATCTACATCCGCGGCGAGGCGGTGCACGCCGCGCGCCGGCTGCGCAACGCGGTGGCCGAGGCGCGGGCCAAGGGTTACCTGGGCCGGAACATCATGGGCAGCGGCTTCGACCTGGAACTGGTGGTGCACTCCGGCGCCGGGGCGTACATCTGCGGTGAGGAGACCGCGCTGCTGGACTCGCTGGAGGGCTTCCGGGGCCAGCCCCGGCTGCGCCCGCCGTTCCCGGCGACCCACGGCCTGTACGCCAGCCCGACGGTGGTCAACAACGTCGGCACCATCGCCAGCGTGCCGTACATCGTGCTCGGCGGCGCGGACTGGTGGAAGACCATGGGCACGGAGAAGTCCTCCGGGCCGATGATCTACTCGCTGTCCGGCCGGATCGCCAACCCCGGCCAGTACGAGTGCTCGATGGGGATCACCCTGCGCGAGCTGATCGACCTGGCCGGCGGCATGCAGCCCGGGCACGAGCTGAAGTTCTGGACCCCGGGCGGGTCGTCGACCCCGCTGCTCACCGCCGAGCACCTGGACGTGCCGCTGGACTTCGAGGGGGTGGCGGCGGCCGGCTCGATCCTGGGCACCACGGCCACCCAGATCTTCTCCGACCAGGACTGCCCGGTGTACGCGACCTACCGCTGGCTGGAGTTCTACCACCACGAGTCGTGCGGCAAGTGCACCCCGTGCCGGGAGGGCAACTACTGGATGGTCCGGGTCTACCGACGGATCCTCGCCGGCCAGGGCACTCACGAGGACCTGGACACCCTGCTCGACACCTGCGACAACATCCTCGGCCGCTCGTTCTGCGGCCTGGGTGACGGTGCCACCAGCTCGGTGACCTCGTCGCTGAAGTACTTCAAGCAGGACTACCTCGACTACATCGAGGGACGTACCGCGCCGAAGCTGTCGGACAAGCAGCTGGTGGGAGCCCACTAATGACCGACGTAGCCAAGCAGACCGAGACCGTCACCCTCACCATCGACGGCGTCGAGGTCACCGCCCCCAAGGGCGCGCTGCTGATCCGGGTCGCCGAGCAGTTGGGCACCGAGATCCCGCGCTTCTGCGACCACCCGCTGCTGGCCCCGGCCGGCGCCTGCCGGCAGTGCCTGGTGGAGGTGGAGGGCCAGCGCAAGCCGGTCGCCTCCTGCACCCAGACGGTGGCCGACGGCATGGTGGTCCGCACCCAGCTCACCTCCCCGGTCGCGAAGAAGGCGCAGGAGGGGGTGATGGAGCTGCTGCTCCTCAACCACCCGCTGGACTGCCCGATGTGTGACAAGGGCGGCGAGTGCCCGCTGCAGAACCAGGCCATGTCCACCGGCCGCACCGACTCGCGCTTCCACGAGCACAAGCGGGAGTACGAGAAGCCGATGGCGATCAGCACCCAGGTGCTGCTCGACCGCGAGCGCTGCGTGCTCTGCCAGCGCTGCACCCGGTTCTCCGAGGAGATCGCCGGCGACAAGTTCATCGACCTGATGGGCCGGTCGTCCGCCGAGGAGATCAACATCTACCGGGACGACGCGTACGGCGAGGAGGGCGACGCGGGTGACGTGCCGTTCAACTCGTACTTCTCCGGGAACACCGTGCAGATCTGCCCGGTGGGCGCGCTGACCGGCGCGCAGTACCGGTTCCGGGCCCGCCCGTTCGACCTGGTCTCCAGCCCGAGCGTCTGCGAGCACTGCTCCGCCGGGTGCGCCCAGCGCACCGACTGGCGGCGCGGCAAGGTGCAGCGCCGGCTGGCCGGCGACGACCCGGCGGTGAACGAGGAGTGGAACTGCGACAAGGGGCGGTGGGCCTTCCAGTACACCCGCGCCTTCGACCGGATCACCACGCCGATGGTCCGCGACGAGCGGACCGGTGAGCTGCGCGAGGCGTCCTGGAGCGAGGCGCTGACCCGCGCCGCCGAGGGGCTGCGCGCCGCCCGGGACGGCGCTCGGGGCACGGCGGTGCTCACCGGCGGCCGGCTGACCGTCGAGGACGCCTACGCGTACGCGAAGTTCGCCCGGGTCGCGCTGAACACCAACGACATCGACTTCCGGGCCCGGCCGGTCTCCCGCGAGGAGGCCGACTTCCTGGCCAGCAACGTCGCCGGGGTCACCGACGTCACCTACGCGGACGTGGAGAACGCGCCCGCGGTGGTGCTGGTCGGCCTGGAGCCGGAGGAGGAGTGCCCGATCCTCTTCCTGCGGCTGCGCAAGGCGTACCTGAAGAAGAAGCTCACGGTGTACGCGCTGGCGCCGTTCGCCACCCGCGGCCTGGAGAAGCTCGGCGCCAAGCTGGCCCGGGTCGTGCCGGGCGAGGAGGCCAGCGTGCTGGCCGAGCACGCCACGGTCGCCGAGGCGCTCAGCACGCCGGGCGCGATCCTGATCGTCGGCGAGCGGCTGGGCGCCGTGCCGGGCGGGCTCTCCGCCGCGGCGGGCATCGCCCGGCGTACCGGGGCGAAGTTGGCCTGGGTGCCGCGACGCGCGGGTGACCGCGGCGCGGTCGACGCGGGCTGCCTGCCCAACCTGCTCCCCGGTGGCCGCCCGGTCACCGAGCCGGCCGCCCGGGCCGAGCTCGGCGAGGCGTGGGACATCGCGGCCGGGGTGATCCCGAGCCAGGCCGGCCGGGACACCGACGGCATCCTCACCGCCGCCGCGAACGGCCAGCTCGGCGCGCTGGTGGTGGCCGGCGTCGACCCGGCGACCTGGCCGACCCGCGGCTGGCCGAGCAGGCCCTCGACGCGGTGCCGTTCCTGGTCAGCCTGGAACTGCGGATGAGCGCGGTGGCCCGCCGGGCGGACGTGGTCTTCCCGGTCGCCCCGGTGGTCGAGAAGGCCGGCAGCTTCCTCGACTGGGAGGGCCGGCTGCGGCCCTTCGAGGCCGTGCTGGAGACCGCCGCGATGACCGACGGCCGGGTGCTCGACGCGCTCGCCGCGCAGCTCGACGTCCGGCTCGGCACCGGCGACGTGACGAGCGTCCGCCGGGAGCTCGGCGCGCTGCCGTCGACCCGGGTGGGCCGCCCGCCCGTCCCCACGGTCGAGCCGGCCGCCGTCCAACAGCCCGGACCGGGCGAGGCGGTGCTGGCCACCTGGCACCAGCTGATCGACCTGGGCAGCCTGACCGACGGCGACGAGCACCTCGCCGGCACCGCGCGCCCGCCGGTGGTCCGGCTGGGCAAGGGCACCGCCGAGGCGATCGGCGTCGCCGACGGTGACCCGGTCACGGTGGGCACCGACCGCGGGGCACTCACCCTGCCGGCGGCGATCACCGAGATGCCGGACGGCGTCGTCTGGCTGCCGACCAACTCACCCGGCTCGACCGTGCGGCGCAGCCTCGGCGCGACGTCCGGCACGGTCGTACGGCTCAGCGCGCCCGCCGCGACCGGTCCGGTCGCCGCGGACGCGGCCGGTCGTCCGGGTCCCCTCCTCAACTCCGGGGGTATCCAGTGAACGCCCTCTACCTGGCGCAGGATCCGACGCTGGCGGACTTCGGCAAGGATCCGTGGTGGCTGGTCCTCGGCAAGATCGTCTTCGCCTTCGTCTTCGGTCTGCTGGCCACGCTGCTCGGCGTCTGGTTCGAGCGCCGGGTCGTCGGCTACATGCAGGTCCGGCCCGGCCCCAACCAGGTCGGCCCGTTCGGCCTGCTCCAGACGCTCGCCGACGGCCTGAAGATGGCCTTCAAGGAGGACATCCTGCCGCGGACGGCGGACAAGGTGGTCTTCTTCTTCGCGCCGACCATCTCGGTGATCTGCGCGGTCACCTCGCTGTCGGTGGTGCCGTTCGGCCCGATGGTCAGCATCTTCGGCCACCACACGCCGCTGCAGGTCACCGACGTGTCGGTGGCGGTGCTGGTGATCCTCGCCTGCTCCTCGATGGGCATCTACGGCATCGTGCTCGGCGGTTGGGCCTCTGGCTCGACGTACCCGCTGCTCGGTGGCCTCCGCTCCAGCGCCCAGATGATCTCGTACGAGGTCGCGATGGGGCTGAGCATCGTGGCGGTGTTCATGACCGCCGGCACGATGTCCACCAGCGGGATCGTCGCCGCGCAGGCGCACGGCACGCGGCTGAGCCTCGGCGGCTGGGAGGTCGCCGCACCCGGCTGGTACGCGATCCTGCTGCTGCCCAGCTTCATCATCTTCTTCATCGCCACCGTCGGTGAGACCAACCGGGCGCCGTTCGACCTGCCCGAGGCGGAGTCGGAGCTGGTCGCGGGCTTCATGACCGAGTACAGCTCGCTGAAGTTCGCGCTGTTCATGCTCTCCGAGTACGTCTCGATGGTGACCATGTCCGCGGTCACCACCACGCTCTTCCTCGGCGGGTGGCGGGCGCCGGCGCCGATCACCACCTTCTGGGCCGGCGCCAACTCCGGTTGGTGGCCGATGCTCTGGTTCTTCGGCAAGGTGCTGATCCTGGTCTTCGTCTTCGTCTGGCTGCGGGGCACCCTGCCCCGGCTCCGCTACGACCAGTTCATGCGCTTCGGCTGGAAGGTCCTGCTGCCGATCAACCTGGTCTGGATCCTGGTCCTGTCCGGGCTGCGCTCGATCGAGGACTGGCAGTCCCGGGACCGGCTGCTCGCCACCGCGATCGGCGCGGGCGTGCTGCTGCTGGCCACGCTCTTCTGGCCCAGTCGCAGGCGGGAGCCGAGGCCGACGCTCCAGGAACAGGTCAACAGCCGTCCGCACGGCAGCTTCCCGCTGCCCCCGATGGACCTGCAGGTACCACCGAGCCCGCGCACCAAGCGCGTGGTCGCCGAGCGGGAGCCGGCCAACGTCGCCGCCGGCTCGGACTCCAGGGAGGTGTGACGTGGGCGCGATCACCGGAACGTTCAAGGGCTTCGGAGTCACCTTCTCGCACATGTTCAGGAAGGTCGTCACCACCGACTACCCGTTCAAGCCGCCGGTGTCGGCGCCGCGCTACCACGGGCGGCACATCCTCAACCGGCACCCGGACGGGCTGGAGAAGTGCATCGGCTGCGAGCTGTGCGCCTGGGCCTGCCCGGCGGACGCGATCTACGTGGAGGGTGGCGACAACACCGAGGAGCAGCGCTTCTCCCCGGGTGAGCGGTACGCCAGCGTCTACCAGATCAACTACGCCCGGTGCATCTTCTGCGGGCTCTGCATCGAGGCCTGCCCGACCCGTTCGCTCACCATGAGCAACGAGTACGAGCTGGCCCGGGACAACCGGCAGGACCTGATCTTCACCAAGGAGCAGCTGCTCGCGCCGCTGCTGCCGGGGATGGAGCAGCCGCCGCACCCGATGCGGCTGGGTGACAGCGAGAAGGACTACTACATCGGTTCGCTGACCAACCCGGGCACCTCGGCCGGTGCCGAGCACTCGCCGATGGGCCCCGGTCGGTACCAGGTGGAGGAGCACCCCGGCGTGACCTTCCCCGGCGCCGAGCAGGCGGCCCAGCGGGCAGCGGCAGGCAAGGGAGACGGCGCATGACCACGCAGACGGTGCTCGCCGAGGCGGCCTCGGTCTCCGGCGGCGAGGCGGTGACCTTCTGGATCCTGGCCCCGCTGGCGCTGATCGGCGCGATCGGCATGGTCTGGGCCCGCAACGCGGTGCACTCCGCGCTCTGGCTGGTGCTGACCATGCTCTGCCTGGGCGTGTTCTACGTGCTCCAGGCGGGTCCGTTCATCGGCATGGTGCAGATCATCGTCTACACCGGCGCGATCATGATGCTCTTCCTGTTCGTGCTGATGCTGGTCGGCCGGGACGCCTCGGACTCGCTGATCGAGACGCTGCGCGGGCAGCGGACCGCCGCGGTCCTGCTCGGGCTCGGCTTCGCCGGCCTGGTTGGCAGCGGCCTCTACCGGGCCCTGCACGGCGTCCGGGCGGTCGGCCTGGAACAGGCCAACGCCGAGGGCAACGTGCAGGGCATCGCCCGGCTGCTCTTCACCAAGTACGTCTTCGCCTTCGAGCTGACCTCGGCGCTGCTGATCACGGCCGCGGTCGGCGCGATGGTGCTGGCGCACGTGGAGCGGCGCAAGGAGGACCGGATGGACCAGGTCGCCACCATGAAGGCCCGGTTCCGCCCCGGCAACTACCCCGGTCCGAAGCCCGGTCCGGGCGTCTTCGCCACCTCCTCCTCGGTGGCCACCCCGGCCCGCCTGCCCGACGGCCGGCTGACCGAGCGCAGCACGCCGGACATCCTGCCGGTCCGTGAGCTGACCGCCGAGGAGACCTCGCTGAAGGGGACGGACAAGAAATGACCCCCGACTACTACCTGATCCTCGCCGCGGTGCTGTTCACCATCGGCGCCGTCGGGGTGCTGGTCCGGCGTAATGCCATCGTGCTGTTCATGTGCGTCGAGCTGATGCTCAACGCGGCCAACCTGACGCTGGTCACCTTCAGCCGGATCAACGGTGACCTCAACGGTCAGATCATGGCGTTCTTCGTGATGGTGGTGGCGGCGGCCGAGGTCGTGGTCGGGCTCGCGATCATCATGTCGATCTTCCGGACTCGACGCTCGGCGAGCGTCGACGACGCCAACCTGCTCAAGTACTAAGGGGCAAGCAAGTGGAAGAGACTGTGCGGTACGCAGAGGCCACGGGCTTGCTGGGCAGCGTCTGGCTGCTCGTGGCGATCCCGCTGGTAAGCGCGGCGATCCTGCTGCTGCTCGGCCGGCGGGCCGACCGCTGGGGGCACTGGCTGGGGGTGGCCGCCATCGGCGCCGCCTTCGTGCTCGGCCTGACCTACTTCTTCCAGCTGCGTGGCCTGGAGAACAAGTCGGTCGAGCAGAGCCTGTGGCAGTTCATCTCGGTCGGCGACTTCAAGGTGGACTTCGGCCTGCTCTTCGACCCGCTGGCCGCGGTCTTCGTGCTGCTGATCACCGGGGTGGGCTTCCTGATCCACCTCTACGCGGTCGAGTACATGGCGCACGACGAGGGCCGCCGGCGGTTCTTCGCGTACTTCAACCTCTTCGTCGCCGCGATGCTCCTGCTGGTGCTCGGCAACAACTACGTGATGCTGTACTTCGGCTGGGAGGGCGTCGGTCTGGCGTCGTACCTGCTGATCTCCTTCTGGTACGGACGGCCGAGCGCGGCCACCGCGGGCAAGAAGGCCTTCCTGATGAACCGGGTCGGCGACGCCGGCCTGGCCATCGGCATCTTCGTCATGTTCGCCACCCTCGGCACCACCCAGTACGACGAGGTCTTCAACGGCGTGGGCGCGCTGACCGGCACCACCGTGCTGGTGCTCGGCCTGCTGCTGCTGCTCGGCGCGGCCGGCAAGTCCGGCCAGTTCCCGCTCCAGGCGTGGCTGCCGGACGCGATGGAGGGCCCGACCCCGGTGTCGGCGCTCATCCACGCGGCCACCATGGTCACCGCGGGCGTCTACCTGATCGCCCGCTCCAACCCGATCTTCTCGGCCAACCACACCCTGCAGCTCGTGGTGGTCAGCGTCGGGGCGCTCACCCTGCTGATGGGCTGCCTCATCGGCGCGGCCAAGGACGACATCAAGCGGGTGCTGGCCTGGTCCACGGTCAGCCAGATCGGCTACATGTTCCTCGGCGTCGGGCTCGGCGGCGGGGCGTACGCGCTGGCCATCGTGCACCTGCTGGCGCACGGCTTCTTCAAGGCCAACATGTTCCTCGGCGCCGGCTCGGTGATGCACGGCATGAACGACCAGGTGGACATCCGCCGCTTCGGCAACCTGTCCAAGTACATGAAGGCCACCTGGCTGACCTTCATGATGGGCTGGCTCGCCATCATCGGCATGTTCCCGTTCTCCGGCTTCTTCTCCAAGGAGCCGATCATCGTGGCCGCGTTCGAGCGGGAGGGCTGGACCGCCTGGCTCTTCGGCGGCGCGGCGCTGCTCGGCGCCGGGCTCACCGCCTTCTACATGACCCGGCTCTTCGTGCTCACCTTCCACGGCCCGGCCCGCTGGACCGAGGACATCGAGCACCCGCACGAGTCGCCGAAGCTGATGACCATCCCGCTGGTCCTGCTCGCGATCGGGTCGGTCGGCGCCGGCTTCCTGCTCGCCACTTCCGTGCCGGACTGGCTGCAGGCCACCGGCGGGCTGGGCGGCCAGGAGGAGGGGCACGAGGCGGTCCTCGCGCACTGGCTGATCACCGCGCTCTCGCTGCTGGTCACCGTGCTCGGCGCCGGGCTGGCCTGGGCGCTGTTCCGCACCGGCACGGCCACCGCGCCGCAGCCGGCCGGCGTGCTGGTCACCGCCGCCCGCCGGAACCTCTACACGGACGCCGTCAACGAGGCGGTCTTCGAGAAGCCGGGCATCTTCCTCACCCGGGCGCTGGTCTTCCTCGACAACCGGGGCGTCGACGGGCTGGTCAACGGCCTCGCCGCCGCGGTGGGCGGTGGATCGGGCCGGCTCCGGCGGCTGCAGACCGGCTTCGTGCGGTCGTACGCGACCTCGATCCTGACCGGCGCGCTGCTCGTGGTGGCGGCGTTCCTGGCGGTGCAGGCGGGGTGGCTGGCGTGATCGACCTCAACACGACCGCCCCCGCCGGCGGGCCACGCAGTCACGACGGAGGTAAGGCCGAATAATGTCCAACTTCCCGTTCCTCTCGGTGCTGACCGTGGCACCGCTGGTCGGCGCACTGGTCGTGGCCCTGCTGCCGCGCCGCTCGCCCGAGCTGGCCAAGCAGGTGGCGTTCGGCTGGTCGCTGCTGGTGCTGGTGCTGTCGGTGATCATGTGGATCACCTTCCAGGCCGACGGTGACCGGTTCCAGTTCCGCGAGTCGTACCCGTGGATCCCGAACTGGGGCGTCAACTTCACCTTCGCCGCCGACGGCATCGCGCTGGTCATGCTGATGCTGATCGCGATCCTGGTGCCGCTGGTGATCCTGGCGTCGTGGCACGACGCCGAGTCGTCGAAGCGCTCCGTGCCGGTCTACTTCGCCCTGCTGCTCGTCCTCGAGTGCACGATGATCGGCGTCTTCGCCGCCGCCGACGTCTTCCTGTTCTACGTGTTCTTCGAGGTCATGCTCGTGCCGATGTACTTCCTCATCGGCAGCTACGGCGGCCACCAGCGGCAGTACGCGGCGGTGAAGTTCTTCCTCTACTCCCTGGTCGGCGGCCTGTTCATGCTGGCCGCGGTGATCGGCCTCTGGGTGGTCGGCGGGAAGACCTTCGACTGGCAGGCGCTGAGCCAGGTGGACATCTCCACCGGCACCGCCCGCTGGCTCTTCCTCGGCTTCTTCCTCGCCTTCGCGATCAAGGCGCCCTTCTTCCCGTTCCACACCTGGCTGCCGGACGCCGGTGGCGCGGCCCCGGCCGGCGCGGCGGCGCTGCTGGTCGGCGTGCTCGACAAGGTCGGCACGTTCGGCATCCTGCGGTACTGCCTGCCGCTGTTCCCCGAGGCGTCGCGCTGGTTCGCGCCGTGGGCGCTGGCGCTCGGAGTGATCGGCATCATCTACGCCGCGCTGCTGGCGGTCGGCCAGAACGACCTCAAGCGGCTGGTGTCGTACACCTCGATCGCGCACTTCGGCTTCATCGGCGTGGGCATCTTCGCCTTCACCACCCAGGCCGGCACCGGCGCGGTGCTCTACATGCTCAACCACGGCCTCGCCACCGGCCTGCTCTTCCTGGTGGTGGGCATGCTGATCGCGCGCCGCGGCTCGGCCCTGATCAGCGACTTCGGCGGCGCCGGCAAGCTCGTCCCGGTGCTGGCCGGGGTGCTCTTCTTCGCCGGTCTCGCCTCGCTGGCGCTGCCCGGCACCGCGCCGTTCGTCTCCGAGTTCCTGGTGCTGATCGGCACCTTCACCACCAACAAGCCGGTCGCGGTGATCGCCACGCTCGGCATCATCCTGGCCGCCGCGTACGTGCTGTGGATGGTGCAGCGCACCACCCAGGGCACCCTCAACCCGGCCCTGACCGAGGTCGAGGGCATGCGCCGCGACCTCACCCTGCGCGAGAAGGTCGTGGTCGCCCCGCTGATCGCGCTGATCGTGCTGCTCGGCTTCTATCCCAAGCCGGTCACCGATGTCATCAACCCCGCCGTCCGCGCGACCATGCAGGACGTCGGTCGGACCGATCCCGCCCCGACGGTCGGCAGCGTCCAGGAGGCCGCAAAATGACCGAGCTGAAGTTGCCGTCGATCGACTACGCGGCGCTCGCTCCGATCCTGATCATGCTGGGCGTCGCCCTGGTCGGCGTCCTGGTCGAGGCGTTCGTGCCCCGGCGCCTGCGCAACACGGTGCAGCTCACGCTCGCCCTGGCGGCGGTGCTCGGCGCGCTCACCATGGTCATCCTCAACTCCGACGACCGGCTGCTCACCGCCGGCCAGGCGATCGCGGTGGACGGGCCGACGCTCTTCCTCCAGGGCGCGATCCTGGTCCTCGCCGCGATGGCGCTGCTGCTCATCGGCGAGCGCTCGATCGAGCGGGGCGGGGCGTTCGTCGCCCACGCCGCGGTCACCGCCGAGTCGCCCGACGACCGGCGGCAGGCCGAGGGCGCGAGCGGGACCACCGAGGTGTACCCGCTGGCCACCTTCGCGATCGGCGGCATGCTGATCTTCGTGGCGGCGAACGACCTGCTGACCATGTTCATCGCGCTCGAGGTCTTCTCGCTGCCGCTCTACCTGCTCTGCGCGCTGGCCCGCCGCCGGCGGCTGCTGAGCCAGGAGGCGGCGATGAAGTACTTCATGCTCGGCGCGTACGCGTCGGCGTTCTTCCTCTTCGGCGTGGCGCTGATCTACGGCTTCACCTCCGGCATCCCGGGCCGGACCGCCGGGGTCGACTTCGCCACCGTGCACGCCGCGGTCACCGACTCCCCGGCCAGCCCGGTGCTGCTCTTCGCCGGGATGGCGCTGCTCGCCATCGGCCTGCTCTTCAAGGCGGCCGCCGCGCCGTTCCACGTCTGGACGCCGGACGTCTACCAGGGCGCCCCGACGCCGGTCACCGGGTTCATGGCCGCCTGCACCAAGGTCGCCGCGTTCGGCGCCCTGCTGCGGGTCTTCCACGTCGCGTTCTCCGGGGCGGCCTGGGACTTCACCCCGGTCCTCGGCGCGGTGGCGGTGCTGACCATGCTGGTCGGCGCGGTGCTGGCGGTCACCCAGACCGACATCAAGCGGCTGCTGGCGTACTCGTCGATCGCGAACGCCGGCTACCTGCTGGTGGGCGTGCTGGCGCCCAGCAAGGACGGGCTCTCCGGCACGATGTTCTACCTGGTGGCGTACGGCTTATCGGTGCTCGCCGCGTTCGCCGTGGTGACCCTGGTCCGGGACGCCGACGGCGAGGCCACCCACCTGTCCCGCTGGGCCGGGCTGGGGCGGCGGTCCCCGTTCTTCGCGGCGATCTTCACCTTCCTCCTGCTCGCCTTCGCCGGTATCCCGCTGACCAGCGGCTTCATGAGCAAGGTCGCCGTCTTCGGCGCGGCGTGGGCAAGCGGGAACGCGTGGCTTGTCGTGGCAGGCGTGGTGACCAGCATGGTGCTGGCCTTCCCCTACCTGCGGGTCGTGGTGATGATGTGGCTCTCCGAGCCCGGCGACGCCACCCCGACGGTCACCGTGCCGGGCGCGCTCACCTCGGCGGCCCTGGTGATCGGCGTGCTCGCCACCCTGGTCCTGGGGGTCGCCCCGGCGCCGCTGCTCGACCTGGCCAACGGTGCCGCCGAATTCGTGCGATGACGGAGGTCGTCCCACCGGGGGCCGGTACGCCGTGGCGTGCCGGCCCCCGGTCCGTGTCCCCCTGTCCAGGGCAGGTCGAACGGGTGTGGCATGGTTGAAGACGTGGTGATTCCGGCTGGCGAGCGTTCAGGTGCCACCGGCTCCGGCGGTCGTCGGGGTCCGGAGGGCACGGGTCAGTTCGGCGCGCTCGGCCTGCAGCTCGCCGATCCCCGCGTCGAGGCTTCCGTGCTGGGCCTGCTGGAGGACGTCGAGGGTGAGCTGCGGGCCAGCGTGGCCAGCGCCGACCCGCTCGTCACCGAGGCCGCGCGGCACCTGATGGAGGCCGGCGGGAAGCGGTTCCGCCCGCTGCTGGTCGCGTTGGGCGCGCAGTTCGGCGACCCGACCGGGCCGCAGGTCGTCCCGGCCGCCGTGGTGATGGAACTCACCCACCTGGCGACGCTCTACCACGACGACGTGATGGACGAGGCGGCCGTGCGGCGGGGCGCCCCGAGCGCCAACTCGCGCTGGGCCAACTCGGTCGCCATCCTGGTCGGCGACTACCTCTTCGCCCGCGCCGCCGACCTGGCGGCCGACCTGGGCCCCGAGGCGGTCCGCCTGCAGGCGCGCACCTTCGCCCGGCTGGTGCACGGGCAGATCGCCGAGACCGTCGGCCCCCGGGACGGCGAGGACCCGGTCGACCACTACCTGAACGTCATCGCCGGGAAGACCGGTTCACTGATCGCCACCTCGGCCCGGTTCGGCGGCATGTTCGGCGGCGCGTCGGCCGAGCACACCGAGGCGCTGGCCGGGTACGGCGAGATCATCGGGGTGGCCTTCCAGCTCTCCGACGACCTGCTCGACATCGCCTCCGAGTCGACCCAGTCCGGCAAGACCCCCGGCACCGACCTGCGCGAGGGCGTACCGACCCTGCCGGTGCTCTACGCGCTCGCCGCGGACGACTCCGATGCCGCCTCCGTCCGGCTCCGGGAGATCCTGGCCACCGGCCCGCTGGTCGACGACGCGCTGCACGCCGAGGCCCTCGGCCTGCTCCGCGAATCTCCCGCGCTCAAGCGGGCCCGCGAGACCGTGCGCAGCTACGCCGAGGACGCCCGGACCCAGCTCGCCCCCCTCCCGCAGGGCCCGGCCCGCCGCGCCCTCGAATCCCTCTGCGACTACATCGCCGACCGCACCAGCTGACCCCGCGCCGGGCCGCTCCCTCCCGGGCGCACTCCCGCCCAGGGCGGGCCGGGGCAGAGCCGTCAGGGGTGGGTGAGCAGGCGGCTGCCGGTGAGCATGAGGGTGGCGGCCACCAGCATCGACGCCGCCGCGACGGCCCACATGGTGGGGTAGCCGAGGTGGGCGGCGACGGCGCCGAGGGCGAGCGGGCCGAGGCAGCCGCCCGCGTACACCCCGGTCTGGGTGATCGAGGTGGCGGCGGCCGGGGCCTGCGGGTGCAGCTTGACCACGGCGAAGTTCATCAGCCCGGGCCAGGCCCAGCCGAGACCGAAGCCGAGCACCACGCCGGCGACCAGCGGCACCGGGCCGGCCAGCGCGAGCAGGCCCAGCCCGCCGGCGCCGACCACCAGCATCCCGGCGATCAGGGCGACGTGGCCGCCGGCCCGGCGGTCGGCGAGCCAGCCCGCGCCCACCCGGGCCACCACGCAGACCGCGCTGCCCAGGGTCAGCGTGAGGCCGGCCAGGCCCGGTGACAGCCCCCGGCCGACCGACGAGTCCACCACGAACGTGCCCAGCGCGTTGGCCGCTGCGGCGGCCAACGTCGCCGCCAGCCTGGTCGCCCACCCGCCCGGGTTACCCGCGTCAGCCCGCAGAACCGTCAGCGGTTCCGGCGCGCCCGCTCGGGCACGTCCGCGTCGACCAGCTCGCGGCGGACCTGCGCGTTGACCGGCTCCTCCTCGACCACCTCGTCCTTGTCGAGCCGCACCCGCTCGACCGGGACCTGGTCCTTGGCGGCCACCGGATGCTCGGCGCGCAGCTCCATCTCCCGCTGCTCGTCGCCGATGTCCGGCCGGACGTCGCCCCGGTTCGCCGCGGTGATCGGCTCCCGGACCACGCTCACCTCGTCGTGCTCCACCGGGACCGCGGTCTGCACGTTCTCGGTCACCACGTGCTTACGGAGCCGGGCCGTGCCGGCGGGCTCGCTCTCGGTGCCGACCCGCAGCCGCTCCTCCGAGCGGACCACCTCGGGTGCGCCCGGCATCCGCTACGGCGGCTGCTCCGGTTGCCGGGCCGCGCCCTGCTGCTGCAGCTGGTAGTGCTGATACAGCTGGGTGAGCTGGTCCGTGCCGAGCGGCTGGTCGGTGCCCGTCTCGACGCTGGGCGCGCTGCGGACGGTCGCCTTGTCGTACGCCACCTGGAGGCGGCCGAACTCCTGCATCCGGGCCGCCTGAAGCGGGGCCATCGACTCGTGGTGGCCCATCACCCCGGTCTTCACGCTGACCCAGGTGGGCTCGCCGGCGGCGTCGGCCCAGACCTGGCCCACACTGCCGATCTTCGCACCCGAACGGTCCTGGACGTCCTGTCCGTACAGCGAACGGATCTGCTGCTCGGTCAGTCGCATGGTTCGTCCTTCCTCTCGTGGGTCACGACCTGAGTCCCCGCCGGGATTCGCGGCATTCGCCAGAGCCGGGACGAACAGGAGCAGAAGTGCCGGAAGTGACCTGGGCTGCACGCATAAGCGTCGCTGTAGCGGGGATGCGCCTGCCGCGACCGACGCGAGGAATGCGAGGTGTGGGATGACAGCGTCCAGCGAACCGGCCGGCGGCGCCGGCAGGGGCGCAGCCCGTCCGGCCGCCCCGGCGACCCAGGCCAAGACCAGCGCCGCCGCCACCTTCGCGCTGGTCTTCGGAGTGGCCGGCCTGCTCAGCGTCCTCACCGCGATCCTGGCGTCGGTAGGGCTGCTGCTCGGCATCATCGGCGTCATCCTCGGCATCGTCGGGCTGAAGATGAGCCGGCGGCCCGGGGTGACCGGACGCGGCGTGGCCATCGGTGGCCTGGTCCTCAGCGCCCTGGCGGTGCTGCTCGGGCTGGCGCTCGCCGCCGGCATCAGCACCTTCCTCAACAACGAGCAGGCGGTGGACCGGCTGGAGAAGCGGGTCACCGATCTGCGCGACAAGCTCAACGACTGACCGACGGCCGGTCCCCGCATCACGGTGGCCGGTTAGGGTTGGCGCGTGCTCCGTCAGGTCACCGGCATCCGGTACGTCACCCCGCTGCGCGAGGGCGGCTCGCTGCCCGGCGTGGTGGAAGCCGACGACCTCGGCACCTACGTGGCGAAGTTCCGCGGCGCCGGGCAGGGGCCGAAGGCGCTGGTGGCGGAGGTGATCTGCGGCGAACTGGCCCGCCGGCTCGGGCTGGCCGTGCCGCCGCTGGTGGTGCTCACCATCGACCCCGTCATCGGCCGGGCCGAGCCCGACCAGGAGGTGCAGGAGCTGCTGCGCAACAGCGGCGGCGCGAACCTGGGGATGGACTTCCTGCCCGGCGCGCTCGGCTACGACCCGGTCGCCCACCCGGTCGACGCGGCGCTGGCCTCCCGGGTGCTCTGGTTCGACGCGTTCACCGAGAACGTCGACCGGAGCTGGCGCAACCCCAACCTGCTGATCTGGCACCGGCAGCTGTGGCTGATCGACCACGGCGCCACCCTGTACTTCCATCACAATTGGCCGCGCGCCGAGGCCGCCGTGCACCGGGCCTACCGGGCCGACGACCACGTGCTCGCCCCGTACGCCACCCGGCTGGCCGAGGCGGACGCCGAGCTCGCCCCGCGGATCGACCGGGAGCTGCTCACCGAGGTCCTCGCGCTGGTGCCGGCGGAGTGGCTGACCGGCCCGGACTTCGACACCCCCGACGCCGCCCGGGCGGCGTACGTGGACCACCTGGCCCGGCGGGTGGCGCGGACCGACGCCTGGCTGCCCGCGGGGAGCGTGGCATGAGAGAGCCGTTCGAGTACGCGGTGATCCGGCTGGTGCCCCGGGTGGAGCGCGGCGAGCAGATCAACGTGGGCGTGCTCCTCTACTGCCAGGCCCGCGGTTTCCTCGGTGCGCGTACCCATCTGGACGCCGACCGGGCGCGCGCCCTGGCCCCCGATGTGGACCTGGAGGCGGTGGCGGCGGCGCTGGGCTCCTGGGACCGGACCTGCGGCGGCGACGGGCCGGCGCGGACGATGAAGCCGGGGGAGCGGTTCCGCTGGCTGGCCGCCCCGCGGAGCACGATGATCCAGGCCGGTCCGGTGCACACCGGGCTGACCGCCGATCCGGCGGCGGAGCTCGACCGGCTGATGGCCGTCCTGGTCCGCTGAACCCTGATCGCGCTACGCCAGCCTGGTCGCCGGCGGAGCGCGATCCCCCGTTCAGGTTCGCCGGTGTGGGGCGGTGGCGGGGTTCCGCCGACACCGGTGCGACCAGGATCCCCGGCCGGCGGAGCCACGGCACCGTTGCGGATCGGAACTTGCGGAAATCTTGAGCAGGCGCAACCTATCGACCTCGATGACTGTGTGCGGTGACCGTTTGACGCCGCAAACAACGGGTAGTCGCCGGAGCTGATCCGATTTGAGGAGGGAACGTCTGATGGATGGTCGGACCAAGGTCGCGGTGATCTACTACAGCGCGACCGGCATCACCTACCAGATGGCGCAGTCAGCGGTCGAAGCCGCCGGCGAGGCCGGGGCCGAGGTGCGCCTGCGCAAGGTACGTGAGCTGGCGCCCGACGAGGCGGTCCGCTCCAACTCCGGCTGGCAGGCGCACCACCTGGAGACCCAGGACGTGATGGAGGCGCAGCTCGACGACCTCTCCTGGGCCGACGCGGTGATCTTCGGCTCGCCCACCCGGTACGGCATGGTCGCCGCCCAGCTCAAGCAGTTCATCGACACCACCGGCCCGCTCTGGGCCCAGGGCTCGCTGGCCAACAAGGTGTACTCGGCGTTCTGCTCGACGGCCACCTCGCACGGCGGCCAGGAGTCCACCCTGCTGGCCCTGTTCAACGTCTTCTACCACTGGGGCGGCATCGTGGTGGCCCCCGGCTACACCGACCCCAGCCAGTTCGTCGCGGGCAACCCGTACGGCGCCTCGCACACCAGCAACAACGGCGAGACCGCGCCCGACGACATCGCGCTCAAGGCGACCGCGCTGACCGTCCGACGCGCGGTGCAGATCAGCACGGCGCTGAAGAAGGGCCTGGCCGGCTGACCCCGGCGGGCGGCGACCGGTGGTCGGACGGAGGGTGTGCAACTGTTGGCTGATTGACTAAGCGAAGCTATGTGATACGTTCTTGATCATGTCGTTGCTGCGTCTGGGTCCGGCCGCTGAGTACATCGGTGTGCATCCTGTGACGCTGCGCCGGTGGGCGGATGAGGGACGGGTGGCGGTGACGTGGGTTGGTCGGGAGCGTCGGTTCGACTCTGCGTTGCTCGATGCGTTCGTTGGACGGGGTGAGGCGGAACGGCCGCGCCGTGAGGCGTTGTATGTGCGGGTGTCGGGTACGTCTGGCCAGGAGACGTCGCTGGTGGCCCAAGAGGCGGAACTGCGGGCTACTGCTGCCGCCGA
>NZ_JAEVHJ010000126.1:0-17500 GCF_016802855.1 Micromonospora sp. ATA51
GGCGGCGGGGTCTACGGCGGCGCACCGCAGGGCGGCGGCGTGTACGGCGGCGGCCGCGCGGAGCCGCCCCGGCGTGACTCGGACTACCGGGATCCGCGCGGGGGCCGCCGCAACGGGTACGACGACGGACGGGGCCAGTACGGGCAGGTGCCCGGCGGCCGCGAGTACCGCGGCGACCGCTACTGAGCACAGCGCCGGGTGACCGCCGGGCGGCGGTCACCCGGGCGGGTGTCAGATCCGACGCAGCACCGCGACGACGCGGCCCATGATGGTGGCGTCGTCGCCGGGGATCGGGTCGAAGGCCGGGTTCTGCGGCATCAGCCAGACGTGCCCGTCGCGGCGCCGGTAGGTCTTCACGGTCGCCTCGCCGTCGAGCATGGCCGCGACGATGTCGCCGGCCTCGGCGGTCGGCTGCTGGCGCACCACCACCCAGTCGCCGTCGCAGATCGCCGCGTCGAGCATCGAGTCGCCCTTGACCTGGAGCATGAAGACCTCGCCCTCACCAACCAGCTCGCGGGGGAGCGGGAAGATGTCCTCCACCGCCTGTTCGGCGAGGATCGGGCCACCGGCGGCGATCCGGCCCAGCATCGGCACGTACGCCGGGGTGGGCCGCTGGGCCCGGCTGAGCTCGTCGTCGGCGTCGCTGGGGGCGCGGACGTCGACCGCCCGGGGCCGGTTCGGGTCGCGGCGCAGGAAGCCCTTCTTCTCCAGCTCCTTGAGCTGGTAGGCGACGCTGGACGGGGAGACCAGGCCGACGGCCTCGCCGATCTCGCGCACGCTCGGCGGGTAGCCGTGGCGCTCCACCCAGGTGCGGATGAACTCCAGGATCCGGCGCTGCCGGGCGGTGAGGTCGACGGTGGCGGGGTCGGGGAAGCTGCTGACCACCGGGGTGACCGGGCGCACGGCGGGCTGGCCCGTCCGGCTGCGCGCGGCGCGGGGCCGTCGGGTCGCCGGCGGACCCGCCCCGTCGATCGGCTGCGGGTTCTTCTGCCGGTTGGCCCGGTCCTCGGTCACGTCCGTCCCTCCCTGGTCGGCGCTGGGTGCCTTGGCGGCTCGTGGTGCGCGCGGATGGTGCTGCCGACCGGTCGGAGGCGACACGCCGCGCCCGGTCGTTGTTGACCGTATAGGTGAGATCGGCCATTTTCAAACATCTGTACGACCTCTTGTCGGCGTGTCGGGGCTGAATCCGAGAATTCCGAACGCCTGTTCTGATAAATGATACGTCGGCTTCGAACGGGTGTTCGACGAAACGGCTGAGCGTGACCGGGGCGGGAGTCGCCCGTTGGGCTTTCGGCGACCCGCGGGGGAGGTGGGACGGGTGAGTGATCCTGGTGACGCGCCGGACACGCCGGCCAACTTGATTTCGCCTGGGCGACGACATACGGTCGACCCCTAGATGTAGTAGTCACATGGGCGTAAGTTGCCTACAGGTTGGGTTCGACTACCGACCGCACTCCCGTACCGTCGACCCGGCGGCGGCCATCGAACGGTGGGCGTCGTCGTGCCGACGTGTGCCCGGACGTGCGTCGGTGTGGCCCACGATCGACGAAGGAGGTCGGGCGAATGCGGTGTCCGTACTGCCGGCACGCCGACTCCCGGGTCGTCGACTCGCGGGAGGCCGACGACGGCCAGCTCATCCGGCGGCGGCGCTCCTGCCCGGAGTGCGGCAAGCGGTTCACCACCGTCGAGGAGGCGGTGCTCGCGGTGGTCAAGCGCAGCGGGGTGACCGAGCCGTTCAGCCGTACGAAGATCATCGGCGGGGTGCGCAAGGCGTGCCAGGGCCGGCCGGTCGACGACGACTCGATCGCGCTGCTGGCGCAGAAGGTCGAGGAGACCGTCCGGGCCAAGGGGGCCGCCGAGATCCCGAGCAACGAGGTGGGGCTGGCCATCCTGGGGCCGCTGCGCGACCTCGACGAGGTGGCGTACCTGCGCTTCGCCAGCGTTTACCGGTCCTTCGACTCGCTCGCCGACTTCGAGCGCGAGATCGAGACGCTGCGGGCCGCCGCGATCGCCCGGGAGGGCGCCGGGGCCGAGCCGGCCGAGGCCGCCGGCCGTACCACTTGAGTTTTTCGGATTTCTGACAGCAACGATGCGCGGTGGGTGACCGCGCAGACGAGGGGGCGGATGAGATGGCGGGGGACGGCGTGACAGCAAGCAAGTCGCGGACCCGGGCCGGCGCGACGGCGGGCCTGAAGCTCGAGCGGGTGTGGACGACCGAGGGGGTCCACCCGTACGACGAGGTGGCGTGGGAGCGCCGCGACGTCGTGATGACGAACTGGCGGGACGGCTCGATCAACTTCGAGCAGCGCGGGGTGGAGTTCCCCGAGTCCTGGAGCGTCAACGCGGCCAACATCGTGACCACCAAGTACTTCCGGGGCGCGGTGGGGACCCCGGAGCGGGAGTGGTCGCTCAAGCAGCTGATCGACCGGGTGGTCACCAGCTACCGCAAGGCGGGCGAGGAGCACGGCTACTTCGCCACCCCGGCCGACGCGGAGATCTTCGCGCACGAGCTGACCTGGATGCTGCTGCACCAGGTGTTCAGCTTCAACTCGCCGGTCTGGTTCAACGTGGGCACGCCGTCGCCGCAGCAGGTCAGCGCCTGCTTCATCCTCAGCGTCGACGACTCGATGGACTCGATCCTGGACTGGTACAAGGAGGAGGGGCTGATCTTCAAGGGCGGCTCCGGCTCCGGCGTCAACCTGTCCCGGATCCGCTCGTCGCGTGAGCTGCTCTCCTCCGGCGGCAACGCCTCCGGCCCGGTCAGCTTCATGCGCGGCGCGGACGCCTCCGCCGGCACCATCAAGTCCGGCGGCGCCACCCGGCGCGCGGCGAAGATGGTCATCCTCGACGTGGACCACCCGGACATCCAGGAGTTCGTGGTCACCAAGGCGCGCGAGGAGGACAAGATCCGCGCGCTGCGCGACGCCGGCTTCGACATGGACCTGGGCGGCGCGGACATCGTCAGCGTGCAGTACCAGAACGCCAACAACTCGGTCCGGGTCTCCGACGAGTTCATGACCGCGGTGGAGAACGGCGGCGGCTTCGACCTGCGCGGCCGGCTCGACGGGCAGACCATCGAGACGATCGACGCCAAGAAGCTGTTCCGCAGCATCTCCCAGGCCGCCTGGGAGTGCGCCGACCCCGGCCTGCAGTACGACGACACCATCAACGACTGGCACACCTGCCCGGAGACCGGGCGGATCACCGCGTCGAACCCGTGCTCGGAGTACCTGCATCTGGACAACTCCTCGTGCAATCTGGCCTCGCTGAACCTGATGAAGTTCCTCCGCGCCGACGGTGGCTTCGAGGTGGAGAAGTTCGTCAAGTCGGTCGAGTTCGTCATCACCGCGATGGACATCTCGATCTGCTTCGCCGACTTCCCGACCGAGAAGATCGGCGAGACCAGCCGCGCCTACCGGCAGCTCGGCATCGGCTACGCCAACCTCGGTGCCCTGCTGATGGCGTCGGGCCTGCCGTACGACTCGGAGCAGGGCCGCTCGGTCGCCGCGGCGATCACCTCGCTGATGACCGGCACCGCGTACCGTCGCTCGGCCGAGCTGGCCGGCGTCGTCGGTCCGTACGACGGCTACGCCCGCAACGCGGAGCCGCACAAGCGGGTCATGCGCAAGCACGCGGCCGCCAACGACGAGATCAAGCCGGCCGGCACCGTGGCCACCGCCATCGTCCGTGAGGCGACAAAGCAGTGGACCCAGGGCAACAAGATCGGTGACAAGAACGGCTGGCGTAACTCGCAGGCCAGCGTCCTCGCGCCGACCGGCACCATCGGCTTCATGATGGACTGCGACACCACCGGCGTGGAGCCGGACCTGGCGCTGGTCAAGTTCAAGAAGCTGGTTGGCGGCGGCTCGATGCAGATCGTCAACCAGACCGTTCCGCGCGCCCTGCGCAGCCTCGGCTACCCCGAGGAGCAGGTCGAGGCGATCGTCGAGCACATCGCCGACCACGGCCACGTGGTGGACGCCCCCGGGCTCAAGCCGGAGCACTACCCGGTCTTCGACTGCGCCATGGGCGAGCGCTCCATCGCGCCGATGGGTCACGTGCGGATGATGGCGGCGATCCAGCCGTTCGTCTCCGGCGCCATCTCCAAGACGGTCAACATGCCGGAGGCGGCCACCGTCGAGGACGTCGAGAAGATCTACTTCGAGGGCTGGAAGCTCGGCCTCAAGGCGCTGGCGATCTACCGGGACAACTGCAAGGTCGGCCAGCCGCTCTCGGTGGCCAAGTCCAACAAGGCCACCGAGCCGGCGGCCGTCGAGGCCGCCCCGGCCGCGCCGGTGGTGGAGAAGGTCGTCGAGTACCGGCCGGTGCGCAAGCGGCTGCCGAAGAAGCGCCCGTCGGAGACGGTCTCCTTCTCCGTCGGCGGTGCCGAGGGCTACCTCACCGCGTCGTCGTACCCGGACGACGGCCTCGGCGAGGTCTTCCTCAAGATGTCGAAGCAGGGCTCGACCCTGGCCGGCGTGATGGACGCCTTCTCGGTGGCCATCTCCATCGGTCTCCAGTACGGCGTCCCGCTGGAGACGTACGTCAGCAAGTTCACCAACATGCGCTTCGAGCCGGCCGGCATGACCGACGACCCGGACGTGCGGATGGCGGCCTCGGTGATGGACTACATCTTCCGTCGCCTGGCCCTGGACTTCCTGCCGTACGAGCGCCGCGCGGAGCTGGGCATCTTCACCGCCAAGGAGCGGGCCGCCCAGCTGCGGGCCGAGGCGGAGGCGGAGGCGAGCGGTGCGGACCTCACCGCGATGGCCGCCTCCGCCCCGGTCGAAACCAAGCCGGAGGAGCCGAAGACCGGCGCGGTCGCCCAGCCGGCGCAGGAGGTGGCGGAGGTCGCCGCCGCCAAGCCGGCACCGTCGGTGGGTTCCAGCACCGAGCTGCTGGAGGCCGTGCTCGGCAAGGCCGCCGACGCGCCGCTCTGCTTCACCTGCGGTACGAAGATGCGGCCGGCCGGTAGCTGCTACGTCTGCGAGGGCTGCGGCTCCACCAGCGGCTGCAGCTGACGTACGCCGACAGCAGCGAGCCCCGGGCGTTCCTGCGCCCGGGGCTCGCTGCTGTGATGCCGTGGTACCGGCTGCCTGTACGAGACGTCCGGTCAGCGGTCCTCGTCGCCGTCGGTGGGGCGGGGCGGGCGGTTATGCCGGGCCCACTCGTCCACTTCGTCCGCGTCCCAGATGGTCGTCCCGATCAGGCGGGCGATGGGCTCGGGGAAGCCGGGCCGGCGGGTGATCTGTAGAACCCGCTGCCGCGACACGCCGAACAGGGCGGCCAACTCACCGGGCCCGTACAAGCGCGGGCGCTTCACGGCAGGAAGGTGGGACGACGGCATCTTCAGGAGTAGCGCATCGTTGGCTAACGCCTCAAGCCAGCAACGAAGGCGGACCAGGATCGACCGTCGAACTGAAGAGTTGGACCCGAGGGGTCCTTGCTGTCGCGGACCAGGATGCTCCTGCGAAGGGCGGCCACCTCAACGCATGCGCCGCCGTTGTTGTCACTGCGGCTGGACTTGCGCCAGATCGGGCGATCCGAGGTCTCCATGACCACCCCCATAGGCCTGTCACCGCTTCCTGTCGTCCGCCATCCGCAGGATGAGCTTGCGCGACTCTACCGGCCCGAGAGCGGCTGCCCGGAGTCGGTCCCACAGCCGAGTGTAGGCCCGCACCGCGTCGGGTCGGTCAAGGTAATCGGCGTCGGTGAAGGTCTCGACGTAGATGACGTCCGACGCCGCGTCGTCACCGAACCGCAGAATGATGAAGTTGAAGGACGCCGTCTCGTAGGTCTGCGCGTCGAACGGGAAGACCTGGAGAGCGACGTTCGACTGCTTGCCGACTTCCGCGAGGTGAAGTAGTTGGCTGCGCATCGTCGCTGCGTCTCCGATGCTTCGGCGCAAAGCTGACTCGCTGAGGATGAAGCTGACGTCCGGCCCGTCTTCCTGCCTCAGTATCGCCTCTCGCTCCAGGCGCACGGCGACCTGCCGGTCCACATCCTCCGAGGTCGGTCGGGGATGGGCGCGCCGCTTCCTGGACAGCCTGCCGTGACGATGCATGGCCCGATTCTTCCGATCTGGACCTGCGGCGGCTGCGGCTCGCCCTGGCTCTGCGCTACCCGACGCAGCGAGTTGCGGGCCGAGTTCGACGGCGCGCCGGTGTCGCTGGGCCTCTACATGGGCTCCTACCTGGTGTGGGCCGCCGAGGACCTGACCTGGGTGCCGGCCGGTCTGCTGCACCGGCGGTTTCTCGGGTGGATCCGGTGATGGTGGCGGCCCTTCGCAACCGTGCTCACACGGTCATTCGGCGCGGCGACGAGCGGTTCCACTTCAGCGACGGCTCCCACAAGTGGATCCCGCCGGACCCCGACTACGACCAGGAAGCCTGGGACGCGATGGTCCGGCAGCATCAGCTCCAGCACGTGGAGGAGATTTCGCGGCGGCGCAGATCTCGCCAGCAGAGCGAGGGGCAGGGGTGACGGTCCTCCAGCACATCCTGAGCATCGGCGCGGGTCTCGCCCTCCTGGCCCGTGTCGTGCGGACCGCTGCTTCGGGCGGGTCCGGTCGGACGGCGGTTGCCGAGGCGACGGCAGAGCCTCGGGGACCACCGCACCCTCGGAATAGGTGCCCTGCCCAGCTGACCAGGCGTTTCGGACGATGCACACCAAGCGGATCGAGACCGCCCGCTTCTGGAAATCATGCACCTGTTCTGGAAGTATCGGGATGAACGGGTACCGAGCTGCGCTGGAGTCGACAGTTCGAGATGAAGCCCGACGCTTCGGTGGACAACGTGGTCAAGGAGCGAAACCTCAACGCGCAGACCGAGGCCGAGATGAGCTGGATCAAGCAGATCATCGAGCGGGCCGCAGCAGACCGGGCGGTGACCGGCCGTCGGCCTGCCCGAAGGTGAGGCACCGGTGGCCGAGATCGTGGACCCGTCCACGGTCGAGGGAAGAGGTCGGTCGGCCCGACCGCGAGGAGAAAGTCATGACCTGTGAACTTCATGGCAAGAACGTCATCGTCACCGGGGGGACCCGGGGAATCGGTCGGGGCATCACGCTCGGACTGGCCAACGGCGGAGCGAACGTGATCGCCTGCTACCGGACCGAGGGCGAGCACATCGAAGCACTCGCCCAGCAACTCAAGGAAACGCCAGGCACCCACCGGCTGATCCGGGCCGACGTGACCGACGCCGAGGATGTCGAGCGGCTCGTCGACGAGGCCCGGAGCACCCACCGGACGCTCCACGGCCTGGTGCACAACGCGGGGGTGATCAGCCAGGTGCCGTTCGGCGAGCTGACGCCCCGGGAGTGGCATCGGGTGGTGGACACCACCCTCACCGCGGCTTACCTCGTCGTCAACAAGGCACTGCCGCTGATGAGCGCGGGCTCCTCGGTGGTGGCCATCGGTTCCCGGGCGGCCACGGTCGGGATCCCGCTGCGGGCACACTACACCGCGGCGAAGGCCGGCCTCGTCGGGCTGATGCGCTCGCTGGCCAAGGAACTGAGCCCGCAGGGCATCCGCGTCAACGTGGTCGCCCCGGGCACGATCGAAACCGAGGAGGCGGCGCGGGACTCGTCAGAAGAGCGGCGGGCGTACGTCGAACGCCACTCGCGGATGATCGCGTTGAGGCGCTACGGGCGGCCGGAGGAGGTGGCCAACCCGGTGGCCTTCCTGCTCAGTGACCAGTCCTCCTACATCACTGGGGAAACCCTGCACGTCGACGGAGGGATCTGAGGCTAACCCTCCGACGAGTGACCCGATCCGGAGGCGACCGCCTCGGCGAGGCGGGCGGCGAGGAAAATTCGCTCGGCGTCATTGTCCACCAGGTCCAGCGCCGCCCGGTACGCGGTCGCCGCCTCCCGCTGCCGGCCCAGCCGGCGCAGCAGGTCCGCCCGGATCGCCGGCAGGTAGTGGTACTCGGCCAACCGGGCGTCCTCCGTCAGGGCGTCGACCTCGGACAGCGCCGTCGAGGGTCCGTCGACCATCGACACCGCCACGGCACGGTTGAGCGCGACGACCGGCGAGGGCCAGCGTTTCAGCAGCTCGTCGTAGAGGCGTACCACCTGGGGCCAGTCGGTGGCCGCGTAGCTGGGGGCGACGGCGTGCAGCGAGGCGATGGCGGCCTGGAGCGCGTACCGGCCGACCCGGCCGGTCCGGAACGCGCCGACGACCAGGCGGTTGCCCTCGGAGATGGCGGCCCGATCCCAGGCGGACCGGTCCTGCTCCGCCAGCACCAGCAGCCGCCCCTCCGCGTCGGTCCGGGTGGCCGGCGGGCGTCGGTGAGCAGCAGCAGGGCGAGCAGCCCGCGCACCTCCGGCTCGTCGGGCATCAGGGCCAGCAGCATGCGGGTCAGGTGCAGCGCCCGGTCCACCAGGTCGGCGCGGACCAGGTCGGCGCCGGACGGAGCCGTGTGCCCGGTTGTGTAGAGCAGGTGGACGACGGTCAGCACCGCATCCAGCCGTTCGGGCAGCTCGGCGGCCTCCGGCACCCGGTATGGGATCCGGGCCGCCGCGATCTTCTTCTTGGCCCGGGTGACCCGCGCGGCCATCGTCGTCTCGGGGACGAGGAACGCGCGGGCGATGTCGCCCGTGCTCACCCCGCACACCAGGCGCAGGGTCAGCGCCACCTGGGCCTCCCGGGCCAGTGCCGGATGGCAGCAGGTGAAGACCAGCCGCAGCCGGTCGTCGGGCACCGCGTCCTCGTCGGGGTCCGCCACGGCCTCCTCCTCCGCCGGTTCCACGAGCAGGGGCATCTTCGACCGGAACACCTTTTCCCGGCGCAGGACGTCCAGCGCCTTGCGCTTCGCGGTGGCGGTCAGCCAGGCGCCGGGCTTGTGGGGTACGCCGTCCCGCGCCCAGGCGTCCAGGGCGGCGAGGTACGCGTCCTGCACGCACTCCTCTGCGACGTCGAGGTCGCCGGCGACGCGCGCCGTCGCGGCGAGCACGAAGGCCCACTCGCGACGGTGCGCGTCCGCCACGGCGCGTTCGGCCGCGGCCGTGCCGGCGTTGCTCACTCGGACGGCGGGACGAACAGCGGGCGTACCTCGACGCCCCCGTCGATGGTGGCCGGGTTCAGCTTGGCGATCTTCAGGGCGACGTCCAGGTCCGGCGCCTCCAGGATGAAGAACCCGGCGACCACCTCCTTGGCCTCGATGAACGGGCCGTCGGTGACGAGGTCGCCGCGGATCGCCGTGGCGGTGGTGCTGGGCTGGAGGGCGAACCCAGTCACGATCTTCCCGCCCAGCTCCTCGACCTGGGCCGGGTACCGCTCCAGCAGCGCCAGGTAGTCGGGCGTGATCTCCATCGGGTCGGCCGGCGCGGGCGAGTAGATCAGGACTGCGTACTGGGCCATCAGGTTCTCCTCAGGGTGTCGTTCCATCTTCTTGCCATCCCGACGAGCGGGTCCGGCCGGATTCGACAGCGGTCCGGGAAATTCTGCCCCGCCCACCTTGATCGGCGGGACCTCGCGCCGCCGGGGTGCGGTGCGACCATGGGGACATGTCGATCGCCGAGGTCTACTCCGGGTTCGCCACCCGCGAGGCGCACGGCGTGTCACCCGCGTACGAGCGGCTGGCACTGGCGGTTTCCCGCGACGACGAGGTGCTCGCCCTGCTCGGCACGCTGCCGCCGGCCAAGCGGCAGCCGAATCTGCTGTTCGGCGTCGTACGGCTGCTCGGCGGCCCGGTCGAGGACCCGGCGGCGTTCCACGACTGGGCGGTGGCGAACTGGCCGGCGATCGCCGCGGAGATGCGCAGCCGGGCCACGCAGACGAACGAGGCCGGGCGGTGTGCCGTCCTGCTACCGGTGCTCGCCGCGCTGCCGCGACCGCTCGCGCTGCTGGAGGTCGGTGCCTCCGCCGGGCTCTGCCTCTATCCCGACCGGTACGCCTACCGCTACGGCGACCACCAGGTTGGCTCCGGGGAACCGGTCCTCGAGTGCGCGGCGACCGGCATGGCACCGCCGGCCGGCCTGCCCGAGGTGGTGTGGCGGGCCGGCCTCGACCTGAACCCGCTCGACGTGACCGGCCCGGCGGATCTCGCCTGGCTCGACGCCCTCATCTGGCCGGAGCACACCCACCGCCGGGCCCGGCTGCGGGCCGTTGCGGCCGTCGCCGCGGCCGAGCCGCCCCTGCTGGTACGCGGCGACCTGGTGGACGACCTGCCGGCGCTGGCCGCGCAGGCACCGGCGGGCGCGACCCTGGTGGTGTTCCACTCCTCCGTGCTCTACCAGGTTCCGGCATCGCGGCGGGCGGCCTTCGTCGAGGTGGTACGCGGCCTCCCCGGGCACTGGATCGCGAACGAGGACCCGGACGTGCTGCGCCACGACACGCTGCCGGAGCCGCCGGGCGGGGCACTGAACAACGTGCTCGCGCTGGACGGGAGGCCGCTCGCCTGGACCCGCGGGCACGGCCAGGCGATCAGCTGGTTCGCGTGACGTCAGCGACCGCCGGGAAGTCGCGCATCCGGCGCAGCGGGGAGCAGACGACGAACAGGGCGGCGCCCCACATGCCGAGCACGCAGACCCACAGTGCCGGCCGCAGCCCGAGCTGACTGGCGAGCGTTCCACCGGCGAGGGCGCCGAGCGGGACCGCCCCGTACGAGAACCAGAGGAACGCGGCGTTGACCCGGCCCAGCAGGTGGGCCGGGGTGATCCGCTGCCGGTACGTCATTGCCGCGACGTTGTAGAGCACCGCGTTGGTCGAGAACGCCGCCATGCCCACGCCGTAGAGGACAACTCCCCAGCCGGGCCTGGCCAGCGGCATCAGCAGATAGAGCGGGCCGGGCGCGGCCATGGCCACCCAGATCGTCCGGGCGGTGCCGAGCAGCGCGGTCAGGCGAGCGGCCAGCATGCCGGTGAGCAGCCCGCCGATCGAGCCGATGGAGAACACGAGCCCGACCGTCACCGCCGAGGCGTGGACGGTGCGCAGCAGGTAGGCCACGTCGATGGAGCGGGCCGCCATGACGAAGAAGTTGGACGTCGCGGTGCAGGCGAGCACCTTGGCCAGGATCCGCTGGCGGCGGATGAAACCCAGCCCCTCGGTCAGCGCCGCGCGGACCGGAACCCGCCCGGGACCGGGGGCCTCCGGGTCGGCGGCCCGGCGCCGGATCAGCAGCAGGGTCACCGCGCTGACCAGGAAGCTCAGGCTGTCGGCGAGGAAGGTGCGGGTGGCGCCGACCAGCCCGACCAGCGCACCGCCGGCCGTCGGCCCGGCCAGTTGCGCGAGGTTCTCCGTCACCTCCAGCCGGGCGTTGCCCTCGGCCAGGTGCTCCGCCGGCACGAGGCCGGGCAGCATGCTCCGGTACGCCACGGTGAAGGCGACGGTCAGCACACCGGAGAGGGCGACCACGACGTACAAGAAGACCAGGGTGAGGTGGCCGACCAGGGCGACCACCGGCAGTGACAGCAGGAGCGCGGCCCGGCCCAGGTCGCACGCGATCATCAGCCGCCGCTGGTCGACCCGGTCGGCGAGGATCCCGGCGGGCAGCGAGAAGATCAGGTACGGCAGCCAGGCCAGAAAGGTCAGCAGGGAGATCTGGAAGACGCCGGCGCCGAGGGTGTCCGCCGCGAGCAGCGGCACCGCCACGCCGGAGACCCGGGTGCCGATCTCGCTGACCGTCTGGCCGCTCCACAGCAGCAGGAAGTTCCGGCTGCGCCAGAGCGAGGGGCGGGCCATCGCCGGAGCGGTTCGGGTGAGGTGCGCCGTCACTGCTGGGCCTGTCTGTCGACGAACACCGCGGGCTGGTCGCCGCGGCCCGGGCACCCTACCCCCGGGCCCGGACGGACGGCACCGCAATTGCGGACCGGGCGCGGTCCGCAGGCCCGGCCCGACTAGGGTCTGAAGATCATGACGGAACCACACTGGATGTCCGAGACCCGCGCCGCGTACGACACCGTCGCCGTCGACTACGCCCGGCTCATACCCGATGTGGAGGAGGGGACGCTGGACCGGGCGATGCTGGCCGCGTTCGCCGAGCAGGTCGGCGGAGCGGGTCCGGTGGTCGAGGTGGGCTGCGGCACCGGACGGATCACCGCCCACCTGCGCGACCTCGGACTGGACGTCTCCGGGATCGACCTGTCACCCGGCATGGTCGAGGTGGCCCGGCGGAACCACCCGGGGCTGTGCTTCGCGGTCGGCTCGATGACCGACCTGCCGCTGCCGGACGGCGCCCTGGCCGGTCTCGTCGCCTGGTACTCGATCATCCACGTGCCGCCGGCGCTGCTGCCCGGCGTGTTCGCCGGGTTCCACCGAGTGCTCGCCCCCGGTGGTCGGCTGCTGCTCGCCTTCAAGGCCGGCGACCGCCTGGTCCGGCTCGAGGAGGCGTACGGCCACACCGTCTCGTACGACGTGCACTGGCTGTCGCCCGACCGGGTCGCCGAACAGCTCGCCGACGCTGGGTTCGCGTTGCACGCCCGGCTGGACCGGGAGCGCGAGGGCCGGGACAAGGGGCCGCAGTCGTTGATGCTGGCGGTCCGGGCGGACGGGATCGACCAGTGAGCGTCGTCCTGTTCACCCTCGGCGGCACCATCGCGATGGCCGGGGCCGGGCCGACGGGCGTGGTCGCCCGGCTGACCGGCGCCGAGCTCGCCGCCGCCGTGCCCGGGCTGGCCGACCTTCCGCTCCAGGTGCGGGACGTCCAGGCCGTGCCGAGCGCCGACCTGACGTACCGCCGGATCCTCGACCTGGTGGCCGCGGCGGGCGCGGCGGTGGCGGACGGGGCGACCGGCGTGGTGGTGAGCCAGGGCACCGACACCCTGGAGGAGACGGCCTTCCTGGCCGACCTGGTCTGGCCGCACCCGGCGCCGCTGGTCTTCACCGGCGCGATGCGCAACCCGACCCTGGCCGGGCCGGACGGCCCGGCGAACCTGCTCGCCGCCGTCCGGGTCGCCGCCGCGCCGGCCGCCCGCGACCTCGGCGTCCTGGTCGCGTTCAACGACGAGATCCACGCCGCCCGGTACGTCCGCAAGACGCACAGCACCAGCACCGCCACCTTCGCCTCGCCCAACGCCGGCCCGCTCGGCCACGTGATCGAGGGTGAGGTACGGCTGCTGACCCGGCCGGCGCGGCACGCCCCGCTGCCGCCCGTGGACCCGGACCGGCTGGCCGCCACCCGGGTGGCGCTGCACACCGTCACCCTCGACGACGAGGTGGCGCTGCTCGACGGGCTCGCCCACGGGCGGCAGGGCCTGGTCGTGGCCGGCTTCGGGGTCGGTCACGTGCCGCCCGCCTTCGCGCCGGTGCTCGGTGCCCTCGCCGAGCGGATGCCGGTGGTGCTCACCTCGCGGACCGGTGCGGGGGCGGTGCTGCGGCACACCTACGGCGCCGTCGGCTCGGAGACCGACCTCCAGCGGCGCGGGCTGGTCAACGGCGGGCTGCTCGACCCGTACAAGGCGAAGGTGCTGCTCCGGCTGCTGCTGGCGGGCGGCGCGGACCGCGAGGGGATCGCCGCCGCCTTCGCCCGCCACGGCTGATTCATCTACGACATCAGCTTCACAGCGTCCTGGCGGCATCTCGGCCGTCGCAGCGTGCGGCTGTCCGGCCACCACCCCGGAGCCACCCTCAACGGTCCATCACCCGGCCAGCCCGGCTGCGCCTGAGCCGGCCGGCCGGGGCTCCGTAGACTCGCCGGGTGACCGGAGAGCGACGACCGTTGGCGGACCGGCCGCTGACCGGGCCGCACCCGTCCCGGCTGCCGCCCGAGCATCCCGACCGGGTGCGCATCCTGGCCGCCCACGCCGCCGCCCTGGCCGCGGGGGAGGCCGGCTACCTCGACCCGGCGACCGGGCTCTTCGTGCTCAGCGCCGGCTTCCTGGCCCGGCGCGGCACCTGCTGTGGGCGAGGGTGTCGGCACTGTCCGTATGTGGACGATTGAGGGCTTCCGCCCGCCCGGGGGCAGCCCGTACGGTGTCCGACGGACATCCGGCGGGGAGCCGCCGGCGAGGAGGGGTGGGCGTGCACGGGCGGATCTGGCTTGCCGGCGTGGCCGTGGTGCTGACCGCCGGCTGCGCCAAGGAGGCCGAGCCGGTGGCGGTGCCCGCAGCCGAGCCGGTGACCGTCGAGGTGGCGGCGGCCTCGTCCGGCGGCGCCTGCCGACTGCTCGACTTCGCGACCATCGCGAAGCAGACCGGCGGCCGGTTCGACGTGGCGGCGGCCAGCGACCGCGGGGACACCCACACCTGCGTCGTCCGGGCCGAGCAGGCCGTCCTGCCGGAGCTGACCCTCACGGTCACCGAGACGTCGATCGACAAGTCGACCTTCAGCCTCGACGTCCTGCCCGACGGGGCGAAGAAGGTCACCAAGCTCGGTCAGGTCGCGTACCGCCGCACGCTGCCCAAGACGGCGACGGCCGGGCCGGCGGCCGAGGTGGGTTGGCTCGCCACCGACGGGCGGCTGGCCACCCTGAGCTGGACCTGCCCGCGCGGCGCCGACAAGGCGGCCGCGGAGGCGGTGGCCGGCAAGCTGGTCACCCTGGCGAAGACGGTGGACACCCGCCGGATGTGAGCCCGCCGGAGGTCAGCGGGCGGCGACGAACACCCGGGAGGCCACCTCGCGGGGCAGCCGGACCCGGTCACCGGAGCGGTCGATCGACACGCCGTCCCGTTCCTGGGCCACGGTCACCGTGGCGCCCGGGTCGACGCCCGCCGCGTGCAGCTGCCGGAGCACGTCCGCGTCCGTCTGCACGCTCTCGCAGATCCGCCGGACCACGACCGGGCCGGAGAGGCCCGGGAACGCCAGGTTGCGCTCGGCCTCGGCGACCTCGGTCTCCGGCTGCTCGGGGGTGCCCAGCTCCTCCAGGCCCGGGATGGGGTTGCCGTACGGCGAGCGGGTCGGCCGGTTGAGCAGGTCGTAGACCCGCTTCTCGACCGCGTCGCTCATCACGTGCTCCCACCGGCAGGCCTCCTCGTGGGCCTCCTCGTAGGGCATCCCGATCACGTTGACCAGCAGCAACTCGGCCAGGCGGTGCTTGCGCATCACCGAGACGGCACTGCTGCGGCCCAGCGCGGTGAGCGACAGGTGCCGGTCGCCCTCGACGGTGAGCAGGCCGTCCCGCTCCATCCGGGCGACGGTCTGGCTGACGGTGGGACCGCTCTGCCGCAGCCGCTCGGCGATCCGGGCACGCAGCGGCGGCACCCCCTCCTCCTCCAGCTCGAGGATGGTGCGCAGGTACATCTCGGTCGTATCGACGAGTGAGTGAGCGTTTATCTTAATCACCTGTCAGCGAGGAACGTACCGGAGGCTCTAGTGTCTCACGATCGACCGCCGATCGACCACCACCACCCCGGAGGCAGCCGTGGGTGAGCCCGTACCCCTGAGATGCGCCATCTACTGCCGGATCAGCGAAGACCGCGAGGGGCTTGAGAAGGGCGTCGTACGGCAGGAGGAAGACTGCCGGGAGTTGGCGGAGCGCCACGGCTTCGAGGTGGTCAGGGTCTACATCGACAACGACCTGTCCGCCTCGGTGAAGGCCAAGAAGCCCCGCCCGGAGTTTGAGGCCATGATGCGCCAGGCGGAGGCCGGGCACATCGACGTGATCGTGTCCTACTCCAACAGCCGACTCACCCGCCGGCCCCTTGAGCTTGAGTGGCTGATCGCCCTTCACCAGCGGCACGGAACCATCCTCCGCACGGTGGTCAGCGGTAACGACGACCTGAGCACGGCTGACGGTCGGCTGATGGCTCGGGTCAAGGCTGACTTTGACGCGGCGGAGGTGGAGCGCACCGCGGAGCGTGTGGCCCGCGCCGCCAGGCAGCGCCGCGAGGAGGGCGCCTACACGGTGGGGCGCGGACGTTCGGCTACGTCCACGGCTCCCCGCTCGGCTACTGCCAAGAGATCGACCCGGTTGCCGCCAAGGCCATCCGGGAGGGCATGGAGCGCCTGTTCCAGACCGGCCGGGTGTCCGAGGTCCGGAAGCTCTGGCAGCGCATGGGGGTCCTCACCCCGCTGGGGAAGGAATGGCGCAACGACGGCAACGTGGCCCGGACCCTGCGAAACCCCCGCATCGCCGGGCTGGTGGCCCACGACGGAAAGATCGTCGGGGAAGGCAATTGGCCCGCCATCATCACCCGGGCCGAACATGAGGCCATCCTTGAAGCCCTCGGCAACCGGGGAGCCAAGAAGAAGGGCGGACCCCCGAGGCCCCGCAAGTACCTGCTGCCGGGGTTCGTGTACTGCGTGTGCGGCACCCCGATGTCCGCCCAGGTGTACGACCCGCCGGGGGAGACCAAGTACAGCCGGTACAACCGCTACGTCTGCATCTCCCAGCGGGGAGGATGCGGCCAGTGCTCCCGCCAGCGCCCCTGGCTGGAGGATGTGGTCAGAGAGTGGGTGGCCGGCGCTATCGAAGGCCACTCCAGCGTCCCCGAGGACCAGGCCGACGATCCCAACCCTGCCATTGAGGCTGAAATCCGGGAGCTTGAGGAGGGGATCAAGCGCCTGCGGAGCGCCGTGGCCAAGGGCGTCTTCACCGACGATGAGGCCCTGGAGGAGATCATCCCCATGCGGGAGAAGATCCAGGAGCTGCGCGCCATGCAGGGGGAGCTGGCCAGGGAAGCGGCGATGATCCCGGTTGACAACGATGAGGAACTACAAGACTGGCTTGACGATGATCCGGAGACTCTGCATAGGCGCAGGGAGATCCTGGGCCGCTACGTCAAGCGGATCATCGTCAAGCCAGTAGGTAAGGGAGGCAGCAACGGATGGGACGGGCCGCCGCCTGACTCGGTGGTTATCGTCCCTGCCGGCTGAGCCGGTCTCTCCGGATGGATCGGAGGATGGCTATCACCTCGCGCGTCCCACATCATCTGGTACTGCTCGCCGGGCAAGTGGCGGACCAAGGCGATGGCGACGGGCACCGGGCCGAGCGGCACGCCGTTCGCCTTCAGCCCTGACGACAAGGCTGAGGCGCGGATCGTGTCCTGCCCGAAGCCGCGGAAGTAGGATCTGGTCATGGGCAAGACGTGGGGCGTGGCAGTCGAGTATCAGGGCGTGCCCGTCGAGTACCCGGAGGATGGGTCGATCGACGAGCGCGTGGAGTTGGCCAGCATGACGGTGGACGGGGAGAGCAAGACACGCATCACCGCCTCGGTGGCGGCTGAGACGGAGGAGCAGGCACGCGAGATCGGGGCGGCCGGCATCGCCGAGCTGGCCCGGAGCCTGCGCCTGCCGGCCGAGCCCGTCAGGGTCCTCGTCACTGACTAACCGAACAGCAAGAGAAGGCCCGGCTCCCTGCGATGGCCTCCCGGTGGTCGATGCTACCCGGAGGTACGACGATCGACCGCCCGCGAACCGCGAGGTCGCTGCCTGGATGGTGTTGACTTGGACCTCATGTCCGGAACCGAGGAGCTGCTGGTCGAGGCCGACGGGCTCGCCGCCGAGCTCGACCGCGCCGACCCGCCCACCCTGCTCGACGTCCGCTGGCGCCTCGCCGGCCCGCCCGGCCGGGACGACTCGCGGCCGGCCACCTGCCCGGCGCGGCTTCGTCGACCTGGACACCGA
>NZ_JAEVHJ010000127.1:0-17448 GCF_016802855.1 Micromonospora sp. ATA51
CAGGTGTACGCGGCCTTCGTCGCCGGGCCGACGGGATCGCCCTGCCACACCGCCCGGCCGGCCAGCCCACGGTCGCCGCGCTGCTCCACCGAGGCCTCGGCCCAGCTCTCCGCCGGCCGGCCGGTGCCCGTCGTCCCGGTCGTCCCGGCCGACCCGGACGACCCGCGCGGCGCCGGGTTCGCCGCCGGCTTCCTGCCCCTCGCGCTGACCAGCATGCTCGCCGGGGCCCTGCTCGCCTTCCTGGTCACCCGCCGGGGCGCCCGGTTGGTCGGGCTGCTCTGCTACGGCGTCCTCGCCGGCCTGGCCGGGGCCGCCGTGCTGCACGGCTGGCTCGGCCTGGTCGACGGCTCCTGGTGGCGGGAGGCGGGGGCGATCGGCCTCTTCGCGCTGGCCGCCGCCGGCATCGTGGCCGGCCTCGGCGCGCTGCTCGGCGCGCCCGGCACCGGGCTCGGCGCGCTGTTGGTCTTCCTGGTCGGCAACCCGCTCTCCGCGGTCGGCGCGGCACCCGAGCTGCTGCCCCAGCCGTGGGGCACGGTGGGGCAGTTCCTGCCGGTCGGGGCCGGCGGGACGCTACTCCGCTCGGCGGCCTTCTTCGACGGGGCGGGCACCGGTCGCTCCCTCGCGGTGCTGGCCGGCTATGCGCTGCTCGGTGTCGCCCTGGTGGCGGTCGGTCGGCACCGGTCGGTCCGGGCGGCCCGCGGGACGGTGCCGGGCCGGCGGCCGGCCGAGGTCACGGTATGAGCTCGGCTCGGCGGGCCGCCTACTACAAACCGTCGTTGATAGGGGAGGATGGCCGCCGTGGAAGCTCTTCGGCTGGTACTTCTCTACGTCCATCTGATCGGGTTCGCGCTGCTGCTCGGCGGCTCGATCGCCCAGTACGCCAGCGGCCGGCTGCGGATCAACGCGGCCATGCTGTGGGGCTCGGTGATCGGTCTGCTGACCGGCCTGGGCCTCGCCGCCCCGCTGCGGGACGGCGACGAGCCGGCACCCGCCAAACTTGTTACCAAGTTGGTGCTCGCCCTGCTGATCTTTGTCATGGTCTTCTTCTCCCGTAAGCGGGAGTCGGTCAACCGTGGCCATTTTCTCGCGATCATCGGCTTGACCCTGGTCAACGCGGCGGTGGCGGTCTTCTGGCGGTAGCGTCGGCAGCAGCGGAAAGGCCACGGAAAACGGACGTTCGCGACACCCGCCGCGGCACGGTAGCGGCACGAATGGTGATCTGCCCCACGCCCGGGTTACGTAGGGATAACAGGCACTCAACGTTCGTGCACGATTGTCGGCCGGTGGGTGGGCGCGGGCGTACGCTCCCGTCCGTAACGTGGGACGCCGGCGGCAAGCGCAGGCCGGCTCAAGGGCTGCCACCGCTGGAAATGCGGTGTGCAATGGGAAGGAGACGTCTTGCGCTCTGTGCGTGGGATGCGGATCGCCTCCGCCTTCGTGGCGGGTGGGCTCGTGCTGGGCGCCGCCGCGTGTGGTGAGGCCCCCAAGGACGACAACAACGCCGGTGGCAACGGCGCCAAGAAGTACAGCGCCTGCATGGTGACCGACATCGGCGGCATCGACGACAAGTCCTTCAACACCTCGGCGTGGAAGGGCCTGCAGGAGGCCAAGAAGGCCAACGACAACATCGACATCAAGTACGTCGCGTCGAAGGCCGAGGCGGACTACGAGGTCAACCTGACCGGGTTCGTCAACCAGAAGTGCGACTTCATCCTGGCCGTCGGCGGCCTGATGTCGGACGCCACCAAGAAGGCCGCGACCGCGAACCCGAACCAGCAGTTCGGCATCGTCGACTCCAACCCGGGCGTGGACAACGTCTACCCGATGCAGTTCGACACCGCGCAGGCCGGGTTCCAGGCCGGCTACCTGGCCGCCGGGATGAGCAAGACCGGCAAGGTCGGCGCCTACGGTGGTCTGCCGATCCCGCCGGTGACCATCTTCATGGACGGCTTCGCCGACGGCGTGGCCCACTACAACAAGGCCAAGGGCAAGAACGTCCAGGTCCTGGGCTGGGACAAGGCGACCCAGAAGGGCTCCTTCACCAACTCGTTCACCAAGCAGGACGAGGGCAAGAAGGTCTCCGACGCGCTGGTCGCCCAGGGCGCGGACATCATCATGCCGGTCGCCGGCGGAGCCGGCCTCGGCACCACCGACGCGGCCCAGAAGTCAGGCGGCAAGTACTCGGTCGTCTGGGTCGACGTCGACGGCTGCGAGAGCACCCCGAACTGCGCGGCGCTGCTGACCACCGTGGTCAAGAACATCCCGGACGCCGTGAAGGAGGCCGTGCTCAAGGCCGCCGGTGGCGAGAAGCTCCAGGCCAAGCCGGGCTTCGTGGGCACCCTGGCCAACAACGGCGTCTCCATCGCGCCGTACCACGACTTCGACAGCAAGGTCCCCGCGGACCTCAAGGCCGAGGTCGACAAGATCAAGGCGGACATCGCCGCCGGCACCATCACGGTCACCTCGAAGGCCCAGCCGACCAAGTGATCCGTCCGCCGGCCGCCGCGGTGAGATCATCGGCAGCGGAGGCCGGCGGGCACCAGGTATGACGATCCGGCCGCCTCGGCGTACGCGGGGACACCCGCGCCGCCGGGGCGGCCGATCCGCTCCACCCCGGGACCGGGCCGGCTCGGCGCCCGACGCGGCAGCGGCTACGCTGCACCATCGCTCGCACTCCAGGAGGTTGCGCTGAGACTCGAACTGCGCGGCATCACCAAGCGGTTCGGTGATCTGGTCGCCAACGACCACATCGACCTGACGGTGGAGCCTGGAGAGATCCACGCCCTGCTCGGCGAGAACGGTGCCGGCAAGTCGACCCTGATGAACGTCCTCTACGGGCTCTACCAGCCCGACGAGGGCGAGATCCTGGTCGACGGGAAGCCGTTGAAGCTGAAGGGCCCGTCGGACGCCATCGCGGCCGGGATCGGCATGGTGCACCAGCACTTCATGCTGGTGCCGGTCTTCACCGTCGCCGAGAACGTCATGCTCGGCGCCGAGCAGGTCAAGGGCGGCATCGCCGGTTTCCTGGATCGCCGGCGCGCCCGGCGCGAGGTCGCCGAGGTCTCCGAGCGGTACAACCTCCGGGTCGACCGGACGCGGTGATCGAGGACCTGCCGGTCGGCATCCAGCAGCGGGTGGAGATCGTCAAGGCGCTCACCCGCGACGTCGACCTGCTGATCCTGGACGAGCCGACCGCGGTGCTCACCCCGCAGGAGACCGAGGAACTGCTCACGGTGATGCGGTCGCTCAAAGCCGGCGGCAAGTCGATCGTCTTCATCACCCACAAGCTGGGCGAGGTGAAGGCCATCGCCGACCGGATCACCGTCATCCGGCGCGGGAAGACCGTCGGCACCGCCTCGCCGACCGCAAGCCGGGACGAGCTGGCCGCGCTGATGGTCGGCCGCAGCGTCCGGCTGACCGTGGAGAAGCAGCCCGCCAACCCCGGCAGGCCGATCCTGGAGGTCGCCGGCCTGGTCGTCGACGACGACCGGCAGATCCGCGCGGTCGACGGCGTCGACCTGACCGTGCACGCCGGCGAGGTCCTCGGCGTCGCGGGCGTCCAGGGCAACGGCCAGACCGAGCTGATCGAGGCGATCATGGGCCTGCGGCCGGTGCTCGCCGGCACGGTGACCCTCGACGGCGAGGCCGTGCACGGCTGGCCGACCAAGAAGGTGCTCCGCGCCGGGGTCGGCTACGTGCCGGAGGACCGGAGCGTCGACGGACTGGTCAAGGAGTTCTCCGTCGCGGAGAACCTGGTGCTGGACATCTACGACCGGCCGCCGTTCGGCAAGGGCCTGTCGCTGAAGCCGGACGCCATCGCGAAGTCGGCCAAGGAGCGGATCGAGCAGTTCGACGTGCGTACCCCCTCGGCGGACGCCGCGGTGGGCACCCTCTCCGGCGGCAACCAGCAGAAGGTGATCGTGGCCCGGGAGCTGTCCCGGCCGCTGAAGCTCTTCATCGCCGCCCAGCCGACCCGGGGCGTGGACGTCGGCTCGATCGAGTTCATCCACAGCCGGGTGATCCGCGAGCGGGACATCGGCACCGCGGTCATGGTCGTCTCCAGCGAGCTGGACGAGGTGATCGGCCTCGCCGACCGGATCGCGGTGATGTACCGGGGCCGGATCATCGGCATCGTCGGCCCGGACACCCCGCGCGAGGAGATCGGCCTGCTGATGGCCGGCATCACCCCGGAGACGACCGACGCCGCGGCGGCCCCGGCCCCCGAGGGCCCTGGTAACGAGGACGAGGCATGACCAACCCGAACCCGGTGTCGGGCTCCCCGGACAAGGAGCCGGCGACCGAGTCGCAGGCGGCGCAGAACGCGGTCGGCAACACCGACCGCGCGGCGACGACCGCCACCGCCCCGAAGCGGCCCGAGGGGCAGCCCCGCCCCTCGCTGGGCCGGCTGTTCCTGGACAACCTCTGGGCCGCCAACACCGTCACCGTCACCGTGCTCGCGGTGGTCCTGGCGATGCTCGTCGGCGCGGTGCTGATCATCGTCTCCGACCCGGAGGTGCTGGCCACCTACAGCTACATCACCGCCCGGCCGGCCGACGCGATCAGCTCCAGCTGGACGGTGGTCAGCGAGGCGTACGCGAACCTGTTCAAGGGCGCGATCTTCGACCCGCAGGCGTCCGGCTTCACCGCTTCGCTCAGCCCGATCTCGGAGACGCTCACCTACACCGCGCCGCTGGTCTTCACCGGCCTCGCGGTTGCCCTCGCCTTCCGCGGCGGCCTGTTCAACATCGGTGCCCAGGGCCAGGCGACCATCGGCGTCATCCTCGCCGCGGTCGCCGGTTTCGCGCTGCCGCTGCCGCCGGTGCTGCACCTGCTCGTCGCGCTGATCGCCGGCGCGGCCGGCGGCGCGATCTGGGGCTTCGTCCCGGGCATCCTCAAGGCGCGCACCGGCGCCCACGAGGTGATCACCACGATCATGCTCAACTACGTCGCGGTCTACTTCCTCGCCTGGATCATCATCCAGCCCGGGGTGCACAGCCCGACCCGCGCCGACGCGATCAGCAAGCCGGTCGAGTCCTCCGCCCAGCTGCCCCGGCTGCTCGGCAGCGACCTGCGGGTGCATTCCGGCATCCTGCTGGCCGTATTGGCCACCTGGTTCACCGCCTGGCTGCTCAACCGCTCGACGGTCGGTTTCGAGCTGCGCGCGGTCGGAGAGAACCCGGACGCCGCCCGGACCGCCGGCATCAGTGTCACGAAGGCGTACGTGCTGGTCATGGTGATCTCCGGCGCGCTCGCCGGCCTCGGCGGCTCGAACATGGTGCTCGGCTCGACCGCGAACGCACTCACCCCGGAGGTGGTCGCGCAGATCGGCTTCGACGGCATCTTGGTCGCGCTGCTCGGGCGGTTGAAGCCGTGGGGCGTGCTGCTCGCCGCGCTGCTCTTCGGCGCGCTGCAGGCCGGCGGCAACCGGATGCAGTCGTACTCGGGGATCTCGCTGGAGTTGGTCACCGTGCTCCAGGCGCTGATCGTCATCTTCGTCGCCGCGCCGGCCCTGGTAAAGGCGATCTTCCAGCTGCGGGCCGCCCGCGCGGCCCGGTTGCAGACGAGCCTGGCGAAGGGCTGGTAAGGCAATGTCGACCATCGCTGTCCCCGACGTCGCCGTCACCGTCGACGTGGGCTTCTGGACGCGCAACCGCAAGGCCGGCGCCGTTCTGCTGGCGCTGGGCGTGCTCGCCGCCGTGCTCTTCGGCGCGCTCGCCACCGGCCAGCAGGCGCGGTTCACCCTCAGCGAGACCGAGGGCGGTGCCGCCCTGGAGATCACCGGCACTTTCGGCGCCATCCTGTTCGGACTCGTCGCCGCCGCGGCCGGCGGCGCCCTGCTGGCCGGGGTGCCGAAGCGCTGGTTCACCCTCGTGCTCGGCGTCGGGCTGGTCGCCTTCGTGCTGAGCTTCCTGTGCTGGCAGGTCTCCGCCGCCCCCGAGGGGCGCAACTTCATGCCGCTGGTCAACATCGTCCGGGGTACGTTCATCCTGGCCCTGCCGCTGATCTTCGGTGCGTTGTCCGGCGTGCTCTGCGAGCGGACCGGCGTGGTCAACGTGGCGATTGAGGGTCAGCTGCTGATGGGGGCGTTCAGCGGGGCGCTCTTCGGCAGCATCTACCAGAACGTATGGGTCGGCCTGCTGGCCGCGGCGGTCGGCGGCGCGCTCATCTCGCTGCTGCTCGCCGTCTTCGCGATCCGCTACCTGGTCGACCAGGTCATCATGGGCACCGTGCTCAACCTGTTCGCGGTCGGGGTCACCGGTTTCCTCTACGAGCGGCTGATGCAGATCAACGCGGAGAAGTACAACACCGCCCCCCGGTTCGGCAACTGGGAGATCCCGCTGCTGAAAGACATCCCGCTGATCGGCCCGGCGCTGTTCCGCGGCAACATCTTCCTCTACCTCGGCCTGCTGCTGGTGCTGGTCATCCACCTGGCGCTGTTCCGGACCCGGTGGGGGCTGCGGACCCGGTCGGTCGGTGAGCACCCGACCGCCGCGGACACCCTGGGGGTCCGGGTGCTGCGCCTGCGCTACCGCAACGTGATCATGGCCGGGCTGGTCGCCGGCGTCGGCGGCGCCTCGTACACCCTGGCGTTCTACTCGTTCACCAAGAACATGATCGGCGGTAAGGGCTTCATCGCCCTGGCCGCGCTGATCTTCGGCCGGTGGAGCCCGACCGGCGCGCTGCTCGCGGCGCTCTTCTTCGGCTTCGCCGACCAGCTCGCCACCTACCTCGGCGCGATCGGCAGCAGCATCCCCAGCCAGTTCCTGGCGATGCTGCCGTACCTGGCGACGATCCTGGCGGTCGCCGGGCTGGTCGGCCGAGTGCGGGCGCCGGCCGCGGACGGCAAGCCGTACATCAAGGGCTGAGCCCCTGATCGATCCGTGCCCGGCGGGGGATTCCCGGCCGGGCACGGTCGTTCCGGGTGTCGACTGACACAGGGGTACCCCTTCCCGCGTTCGACCGGGGTGACTTGGGCAGAATGGTGGGATGACCGAGATCGACTGGGAGCGGCTGCGGGCCGCGGCCACCGAGGCGATGCGGCACGCGTACGCGCCGTACTCGAAGTTCCCCGTGGGGGCGGCCGCCCTGGTCGACGACGGCCGGGTGGTGGTCGGCTGCAACGTGGAGAACGCCGCGTACGGCGTTACCCTCTGCGCCGAGTGCGGGGTGGTCTCCTCGCTGCACGCCACCGGCGGTGGCCGGCTGGTCGCGATGTCCTGCGTCGACGCCACCGGTGAGCCGCTGATGCCGTGCGGCCGGTGCCGGCAGCTGCTCTGGGAGCACGGCGGCCCGGAGTGCCTGGTCGAGACGAAGGGCCGGCCGCTGCGGATGGCCGAGCTGCTGCCGCACGCCTTCGGCGTGGAGGACCTGGAGGCCGTGGTCGGCGAGACGCCGGTGCCGGTGGTGCCGGAGCGGCTGGCCGCCTGGCGGGGGCGCGGCACGGTCTTCGTCCACCCGGACCTCTCCGCCGGCCAGCAGGTCTGGACGGCGTACTGGGAGCGGTCCGCCGGCGACACCGAGGGCGCCGAGACCGGTGTGCTGGAGGAGGGCCCGACCTGGGAGGACCCGGCGGAGGCGGTCACCTGGGGGCTGGCCCGTACGCCCCGCGTGGTGGTGGTCGACGCGTCGGGCGCGATCTTCTGGGCTGGAGAGGGTGAACCTCCCATGGAGATTCCGGTCCGTTGGGGTGGCTGAGCTTGGGGGCCGGGGCCGACCGTGCCCGGCTCCGGGCGATCCGGCTTGATCCCTCCGCCGGTCACGGTCGGCCCCGGCCCTCGGTGGTCACGGCCGTGGTTCAGTGCACCCGACGCGAGTCAATGATGGGAACTCAAAGGTGAGTGCTTTTAGGGCGGTTGACGTCATCCGGGCCAAGCGGGACGGGGGTGTGCTGAGCGACGGCCAGATCGACTGGGTGGTCGACGCGTACACCAAGGGGCTGGTGGCCGACGAGCAGATGTCCGCGCTGGCCATGGCGATCCTGCTGCGCGGCATGAGCGCGCCGGAGATCGCCCGGTGGACCGCCGCGATGATCGCCAGCGGCGAACGGCTGGACCTGTCGTCGGTGTCCCGGCCGACCGTGGACAAGCACTCCACCGGCGGCGTCGGCGACAAGATCACCCTGCCGCTCACCCCGCTCGTCGCCGCCTGCGGCGGCGCGGTGCCGCAGCTCTCCGGGCGCGGGCTGGGCCACACCGGCGGCACCCTGGACAAGCTGGAGTCGATCCCCGGCTGGCGGGCCGCGCTGACCAACGACGAGTTCATCGCCCAACTCCGCGACGTCGGCGCGGCGATCTGCGCGGCCGGCCCGGGGCTGGCCCCGGCGGACCGCAAGCTGTACGCGCTGCGCGATGTCACCGGCACCGTCGAGGCGATCCCGCTGATCGCCAGCTCCATCATGAGCAAGAAGATCGCCGAGGGCACCGGCGCGCTGGTGCTCGACGTGAAGGTCGGCTCGGGCGCGTTCATGAAGTCCGTGGACGACGCCCGCGAGCTGGCCCGGACCATGGTCGAGCTGGGCGGCGCGCACGGCGTGCGGACGGTCGCGCTGCTCACCGACATGTCCACCCCGCTCGGCCTGACCATCGGCAACGCGGTCGAGGTGACCGAGTCGGTCGAGGTGCTGGCCGGCGGCGGCCCGGCGGACGTGGTGGAGCTGACCCTGGCGCTGGCCCGGGAGATGCTGGCCGCGGCCGGCCTGCCGGACGCAGATCCGGAGGCGGCGCTGCGCGACGGCCGGGCGATGGACGTCTGGCGCGCGATGATCCGGGCGCAGGGCGGCGACCCGGACGCGCCGATGCCCACCGCCAGCGAGGTCGAGGTGGTCCGCGCCGCCGAGGACGGCTTCGTCGCCTCCGTCGACGCGTATGCCATCGGGGTGGCCGCGTGGCGGCTCGGCGCCGGGCGGGCCCGCAAGGAGGACCCGGTGAGCATCCCGGCCGGGGTGGTGCTGCACAAGCGCCCCGGCAACCCGGTACGCGCCGGCGACCCCCTCTACGAGTTGCGTGCCGAGCACGCGGAGCGGATCCCGGCGGCGCTCGCCGAGGCGGCGCGGGCGGTCCGGATCGCGCCGGAGGCGCCGGCGGTGTCGCCGCTGGTCATCGAGCGCATCGGCTGATCAACTCCGGCCGGCGGTGCCGTGGTGCCGGCCCCCTGGAGCCGCTATTCTCCCTGCCCAGGGGGGACAGACCGGCGATGAGCCGATGCGAGCAGACAGGGACCTGAGCCGTGCGCGTACCCGCCCCCGATCCCCGGGCCGTCCGTGAGGCGAGCCTCGACGAGCTGTCCCGGTTGGGTCTGCCACTTCCGCCGACCCAGTTCCCGCTGGTGTGGGAGCCGGGCGACGAGATCGAGCTGCGCCCCACCGTCGAGATCGAGGCCCGGATCGCGGTGCTGCACCTGATCCTGGCCCGGTGCTTCGGGATGCCCCCGCAGGCGGCGATGAGCTGGCTGCTCGCCTCGCACCTGGTGGAGCAGGTGACGCCGCCGGAGTGGCAGTTCGTGATGGGCGGCAAGGGTGACCACCGGTCGTTCGTGCTGCACCACGACGCGCTGTTCTCGCTGTCCTGGGTGCTCGGGCTGACCAAGGAGCTCGACCCGACGGTGCCGGTGGACGAGCGGCTGGTGGAGCGGATGCCGCACGTCGCCGGCGGGGAGACCTTCGCCCAGTGGCGGTCCCGGATCCTGGCTGCGCCGCAGCACCCCGCCGACGCGGCCGCCCTGCTCGACCTGCACTACTGCCTGGACTGGGCGTACCTGGAGACGGAGCGGGCCGGCCGGATGCTGCCGGGGCTGGTCGACGCGAACGCGATCGGGCAGCGCCGGTGGGCGTTGGAGTGGGCGGTGGTCCTCCGCGGCCCGTACCACGACGAGCCGCCCGGCTGGGAAGAGGTCGACCTCTCCACCTGACCGGGGTCAGCGCGGCCGGTATACGCCCAGCCGGACGGAGAGCGTCACCGGAGCCGGCTCCGGCAGGCCGGCGATCCGCTCGGCGAGCCGGGCCGGGTCGGTGTGCCAGGCGCTCGGGCCCATCCCGACCAGGGTGGCCACCTCTGTGCGGGTGAGCCCGAGCCGGGCGCGGTGCAGCTCGGTCGACTCCTCGGTGAAGTTCCCGGCCAGGCTGCCGGCGACCCGGTCCGCCTTGGCCGGGTCCACCCTGAGCAGGCCCAGGGCGTCGACGAGTTCGACCAGGTGGTCCTCGGTCGGGGTGACCACCAGCAGCGCGCCCGCCGGGTCGAGCACCCGGTGGAACTCGGCGCCGTTGCGCGGGGCGAAGACGTTCAGCAGCACGGCGGTGGAGGCGTCGGCCAGCGGCAGCCGCTGCCAGGTGTCGGCGAGCGCCGCGGCCGCGCGCGGGTGGCCCGGGCCGCCCGGCGCAGCGCCGGCTTGGAGACGTCCAGGGCCAGACCGGCGGCGTTCGGCAGCGCCGCCAGCACCGCCGCGAGGTACCGGCCGGTGCCCGCGCCGGCATCCACCACCAGGGGGTACGCCCCGACGTCCGGCCCCGGGAGGTCGGCCGGCAGTTCCTCGTCGCCCCTTGCGGTGCACCCGCCCACGCGGCGCTCGTCGCCAATCGCCGGCGCGTCGGTGGGTGCGGAGCGGGCGGTCGGCGCGCCGCGGGCGGCGCTGATCCGGTCGACCACGTGGGCGGCGGTGGCGGCGAGGGCGGCGGCGACGGTGTCGTAGTGGCCGGCGGCGAGGAAGTCGGCGCGGGCGGCGACCATCTCGGCGCTGTCCCCGGCGTGCGGGGCGCGACCGGCGAGCAGGTTGACGTACCCCTGGCGGGCGATGTCGAAGCTGTGCCGGCGCGGGCAGCGCAGCGCGCGGGCGGTGCCCGCGGTGACCTCCGCCAGCGGGTCGCCGCAGACCGGGCAGCGCAGCCGGTCGAGGATGCGGGGGTCCACGTCAGACCTCCGGACCGGCGGATGTCGGAGCGACCCGGCGGGGCGGATCGCCAGCCGGCCCGATCGGCGCGGTGAGGTGGTCCACCACCCGGTGGGTCAGCGCGCCGAGCGCCTCGACCTCCTCGGGGGTGAGCAGGTCGATCAGGTGCCGGCGGACGGCCGCCACGTGCCCTGGGGCGGCCGCCTCGATGGCCTGCCGCCCGGCCGGGGTGAGGGCGACGACCGAGCCGCGACCGTCGGACGCGCACTCCTCCCGGGTGACCAGCCCGCGCTGCTGCATCCGAGTCAGGTGATGGGAGAGCCGGCTGCGGGACCAGAGCATCCGGTCGGCCAGTTCGCTGAGGCGCAGCCGCTGGTCGGGCGTCTCGGAGAGGTCGGACAGGACGTCGTAGTCCGGCTCGGAGAGCCCGGCGTCCTGGGCCAGCTCGCGGGCCAGTTCCAGGTCGAGCAGGCGGCGCATCCGGCGGTAGCCGCGCCAGGCCCGCTCCTCCCGCTCGTCCAGCCATCGTGGGGCCTCCATGCCGACGATCCTAACCCAGTTGTTGACATGTCACTGAAACCGCCCTACGGTCGGTGACATGTCAACCAGATTGCCCGTACGGCTGGTCCGCCTCCTGCTCGGCCTGGCCCTGTTCGGCGCCAGCGTGGCGCTGATGGTCCGCGCGGACCTCGGGCTGTCGTCCTGGGACGTCCTGCACCAGGGCCTGGCCGACCGGACCGGCCTGCCGCTGGGCTTGGTGGTCAACGGCGTGGCGCTGGTGGTGTTGCTGCTCTGGCTGCCGCTGCGGCAGCGGCCCGGCGTGGGCACCGTGGCCAACGTCGCGGCTGGTCGGGGTGGCACTCGACGCGGTGCTGGCGGTGCTCCCGCCGGTGCACGCGCTCCCCGTCCGGGTCGGCCTGCTGCTCCTCGGCGTCCTGCTCAACGGGGTCGCCACCGCCCTCTACCTCGGCGCCCGGCTCGGCCCCGGCCCGCGCGACGGGCTGATGACCGGCCTGGCCGCCCGCGGCCTGCCGATCGGTCGTGTCCGCACCGTGATCGAGCTGGGCGTGCTCGCCGCCGGCTGGCTGCTCGGCGGCACGGTCGGCGTCGGCACCCTGCTCTATGCGCTGAGCATCGGACCGCTCGCCCAGTTCCTCATCCCCCGACTCGCCGTGCCGGCCCCCGGCCGGCCCGCCCCGACAGGAGTGGCCCCGCCATGCCCCGCCTCAACGTGATCGTCGCCAGCACCCGCCCCGGCCGGGTGGGCCGGCGGATCGGTGACTGGTTCACCGGCGCCGCCCTCCGGCACGGCGGTTTCGACGACGTACGCCTGGTCGACCTCGCCGAGGTCGGGCTGCCCTTCCACGACGAGCCGCACCACCCGTCCGAGGGGAACTACCTGCACCGGCACACCCGCGAGTGGAGCGAGACGACCGCTGCGGCGGACGCCTTCGTCCTGGTGATGCCGGAGTACAACTACGGCTTCAGCGCCCCGCTCAAGAACGCGATCGACTACCTCTACCACGAGTGGCGGCACAAGCCGGTCGGCTTCGTCAGCTACGGCATGACCTCAGGCGGCCTGCGCGCGATGCAGATGATCAAGCAGGTGGTCACCACGCTGAACATGGTGCCGGTCAACGAGGCGGTGGCCGTCTTCCTGCGGCAGGCGCTGGACTCCGGCGGCGAGCTGCGGCCCGACCCCGGGCGCGACGACGCGGCCGAGCTGATGCTCGACCAACTCGCCCGACTGACCGTCGCCCTGGCGCCGCTGCGGGTGGCGGCGTGAGCGCCCGGCTGTGGGAGCTGTTCGGCGAGCGGGGGCGCGGAGTGCTGGTCACCCTGCGCCGGGACGGCCGGCCGCAGCTGTCCAACGTCGACTACCTCGCCGAGCCGGGGCTGATCCGCTGCTCCACCACCGGCGACCGGGCGAAGATCCGCAACCTGCGCCGCGACCCCCGGGCCAGCTTCCACGTGACCACCGCCGACGGCGGGGCGTACGCGGTGGCCGAGGGGACGGTGACGCTCACCCCGCCGGCCGCGGCCGCCGACGACGCGACGGTCGAGGAACTGGTGGAGGTCTACCGGCGGATCCGGGGTGAGCACCCCGACTGGGCGGAGTACCGCGCCGCCATGGTGGCCGACGGTCGCCTGGTGGTCCGCCTCTCGGTCGAGCGGGTGTACGGCTGGCGCCCTGACCTGCCCGGCCCCGGTCCCGTCCCGTCCCGCGGCCGCCGGTGACTAATGTCTGAGCATGGTCGCAATCCGGTACGAGGACATCGTCAAGGTCCCGAAGGCGCTGCTGCACGATCACCTGGACGGCGGTCTGCGGCCGGCGACGATCGTCGAGCTGGCCGCCGAGGTCGGCCACGAGCTGCCCACGACCGACCCGGAGGCGCTGGGCCGCTGGTTCGTGGCGGCGGCCAACTCGGGCTCGTTGGAGCGTTACCTGGAGACGTTCGCGCACACCGTGGCGGTGATGCAGACCGCCCCCGCGCTGCGTCGGGTCGCCCGGGAGTGCGCGCTCGACCTGGCCGCCGACGGGGTGGTCTACGCCGAGGTCCGGTTCGCGCCGGAGCAGCACCTGGCACAGAACCTGACCCTGGACGAGGTGGTCGAGGCGGTCGTCGCCGGGTTCGTGGAGGGCAGCGCGCAGGCCGCCGAGGCGGGCACCCCGATCCGGGTCGGCACCCTGCTCACCGCGATGCGGCACGCCGCCCGCTCGCAGGAGATCGCCGAGCTGGCCGTCCGGCACCGGGACGCCGGGGTGGTCGGCTTCGACATCGCCGGCGCGGAGGCCGGTTTCCCACCCACCCGGCACCTGGACGCCTTCGAGTACCTCCAGCGGGAGAACTTCCACTTCACCATCCACGCCGGCGAGGCGTTCGGCCTGCCGTCGATCTGGCAGGCGATCCAGTGGTGCGGCGCCGACCGGCTCGGCCACGGGGTGCGGATCGTCGACGACATCGTCGCGGGTCCGGAGCCGGTGCTCGGCCGGCTGGCCGCGTACGTACGGGACAAGCGCATCCCGCTGGAACTGTGCCCGTCGTCGAACGTGCAGACGGGCGCGCCCCCTCGATCGTGGAGCATCCGATCGGGCTGCTCCGGGACCTGCGGTTCCGGGTGACGGTCAACACCGACAACCGGCTGATGAGTGGCACGTCGATGTCGCGGGAGATGGCACTGCTGGTGGAGGCCTTCGGCTACGGCTGGAAGGAGCTCCAGTGGTTCACGATCAACGCGATGAAGAGCGCCTTCATCCCGTTCGACGAGCGGCTGAAGATCATCGACGAGGTGATCAAGCCGGCGTACGGGAAGCTGATCGGCTGATCACGGATGCTGGTGCGGGTGGGCGGCGAGCAGGGCGGCCACCCGGTGCAGCACCTCCCGGGCCCGGCCGCCTCGGCGCCCAGGCCGGTCTGCCGGCGCAGCACCGCCGGCTCGGCGCGGAGCAGGGCCACCCCGCGGCTCAGCAGCACCCGGGGTGCCTTGCGCTGCTCGGACAGGTCGCGGGCGAGCCGGCGGAGGAAGGTCGCCCCGCGCGGCCGGCGCAGCGCGTACGCCCCGGCCAGGAGGCCACGCCGGCGGCACTCCTCGACGATCTCGGCGGCGAAGATCCCTTCGGCGACGAAAAGTGGCGATTCGGCGACATCGAATGGCCGGGTGGCCACCCGTCGGTCCGCGCCGATCGCATAAACCGGCACTTCGGCCTTGCCGTACCGGGCCAGTCGGGCGATTGTTTCCACCGCCGTCTCGGCGTCCCAGGATCTGGGGGACTCCCAGTCGACCTGTCCGTTGCGACGCGGCAACGTAGGGTCGTCGCCGTCCTTGTAGAAGTCGTCCAAACAGAGGACAGGAAGCCCGGTTCGCTGCGCTATGTACGACTTTCCGGAGCCGGAAGGGCCGGCGAGCAGGACGACACGGTGGCGATGTTCCATTACTTCGCGTAACTCCGTACAGACGGATTGCTAGCAAATTGCATCAACATCTCATCACACCTCCGGCGAGGGACAACCTGGGCTTTCTCTTTGCGGACCGGCGTGATGGAATCTCGGAGGTCGACCCGCCGGGTCGGTCGCTCGCCGTTGCCCAGGGCAACGTGCGGACGCTGTGATGCGAGGGCGGTGACGTGAGCAAACGGCCAAAGACGGCGGGCTCCTTCCTGTCGCGTCTGCGCCGGCCGGCCAGCCGGCTCCGCGACATGCCGATCTGGTCCAAGCTCGGTCTGATCATGATCGTGCCGACCATCGCCACGGTCGTGGTCGGCACCACTGGTCTGGTCGACCACCTGCAGACGCTCAACAATGCCAACCGGGCCGGCGACCTCGCCAACCTGATCGGCTACTCGGATGACCTGATCGACAGCCTGCAGGACGAGCGGACCTCCGCGGTGCTGTTCGTCAGCTCGACCGAGGTGCAGACCAAGGCCCAGTACCAGGAGGCCTACAACCGGGCCAACTCCCGGGTCGACCAGGCCAAGGCGCCGTACCTGCAGCAGCGGCTGGAGATCGACGGCCTGCCGGCGAACTTCAACTCGCTGCTCGACAACATCGACGGCAGCCTCACCGGCCTACCCGGCACCCGCAGCCAGGTCTCCAACGGCAAGCTCAAGCTCACCGAAGCGTTGCGCTCGTACTCCGGCCTGATCGCCGAGCTGCTCTCGGTTCGGGACTCGGCCACCCAGCTCGCCGGTGACAACGACCTGAGCGACCGGATGCGGGCCGCCACCGCGGTCGCTCGGCAGAAGGAGTACCTGTCTCAGCGCCGTGTCGTGATTCACCAGGTCCTGGTGCAGAAGAAGAGGGAGTACACCCCGAACCTGCGTGAGCAGTTCATCGCCAGCACGGTCGGCGACTCGCAGGCGCTCGAGAGCTTCAAGGCGGTCGCGAACCCGGCCGACTCCGAGTTCTACGACCAGACGGTCTCCGGCTCGGATCTGCGCGAGTCGATTGCCTACCAGCGGTTCATCAGCAGCAACACCAGCGGCAGCTTGGCCGACGCCCAGTTCGGGCCGGACCAGTGGGACGCGGCCATGGTGGCCAACGCCAAGCTGCTCCGTACGGTCGAGCAGAGGCTCGACGGCAACGTGGTCCGCGAGGCCGACAACCTCCGCTCCGACGTGCAGCGCCAGGTCTTCCTGGAGACCGGCCTGCTGCTCAGCATGCTGCTGCTGGCGATCCTCTTCGCGTACCTGGTCGCCCGCTCGATGGCCCGGTCGCTGCGCGACCTGCGGCAGGGCGCCCTCTCCGTGGCCCAGTACGGCCTGCCGCAGGCGGTGGCCCGGCTGCGCGACCCGCAGGTCACCGGGCAGCTCTCCCCGGTGCAGCTGGCCAACCAGATCGCCGAGCCGCTGCCCGTCCGGAGCAAGGACGAGTTCGGCCAGGTGACCGAGGCGTTCAACGCCGTCCACCTGGAGGCCGTCCGGACCGCCGCCGAGCAGGCCGCGCTGCGCGCCTCCGTCGCGACGATGTTCGTCAACCTGGCCCGCCGTTCGCAGATCCTCGTCGACCGGCTGATCGGTCACCTGGACCGGCTGGAGCGCGGCGAGGAGGACCCGGACCGGCTGGCCGAGCTGTTCCAGCTCGACCACCTCGCCACCCGGATGCGCCGCAACGACGAGAACCTGCTGGTCCTCGCCGGCGCCGACTCGACCCGCGTGCAGCGCGAGCCGGCCGCCCTGATCGACGTGCTCCGCGCCGCCCAGTCCGAGGTCGAGCACTACACCCGGATCGAGTTCGGCGTGATCGACCGGGACATCGAGGTCGCCGCGCACGCGGTCAACGACCTGGTGCACCTGGTCGCCGAGCTGTTCGACAACGCCACCGCCTTCTCCCCGCCGGACTCGCAGGTCATGGTGGAGGCCCGGCGGGTGGGCGACCGCGCCTCCCTGTACGTCGAGGACCGGGGCATCGGCATCAGCGCCGAGCAACTGCGTGACCTCAACGAGCGGCTCGCCACGCCGCCGCAGGTGGACGTGGCCGTCTCCCGGATGATGGGTCTGGTCGTGGTGGCCCGGCTGGCCTCCCGGCACGGCGTCAAGGTCGACCTGCGGCCCGGCGCCGACCGGGGAACCGTCGCCGACGTCACACTGCCCACCTCCGTCCTGGTGCCGCGCGCCCTCTCCGGGCGGGGCAGCAGCCCCCGGCGCTCCCGGCGGCGACCGGCCCGGCGCCGGCCTTCGGTGGCCCCCAGCAGGTCGGCCCGGCTCCCGCCTTCGGCGCCCTGGCGGCCCTGGGCAACGGCCCGGCCACGCCGCCGGCCCCGCGCCCCGGCGAGTCGGGCAATCAGGTGACCCTCGGTGGTCGCCCGTTCGACCCGCCACGACCGGCGGGGGGCGCTCGATGCCCGCCTGGTCGGACCTCACCGGTGCCAGCGGGATCAACGGCAGCGACTCGTTCACGCCGCGGGCCTCCAACGGCCAGCCGATCGACCCGCTGCCGCAGCGCCGCAACGGCGGCGACGGCGACCCGTCCGAGACCCCGAAGCGCAGCTGCGCCTCGACCTTGTCGCCCTCGGTGACGGCGACGTCGCGCATGTTGTCGCCGAACCGGGCCAGGCGCAGCGTCCGCA
>NZ_JAEVHJ010000128.1:0-17369 GCF_016802855.1 Micromonospora sp. ATA51
ATTGACCTGAACGACGAGCAGACCGCCAACGCGGAGGCGATCATCGCGGCGACGAAGAAGGCCGGTCTGCCGGAGCGGGCCGCGGTCATCTCGATCGCCACCAGCCTGCAGGAGTCGAAGCTGGAGAACCTGGGTCACCTGGGTGACCGCAACGACCACGACTCGCTGGGCCTGTTCCAGCAGCGCCCGTCGAGTGGTTGGGGCACGCCGGAGCAGATCACCGACCCCGAGTACGCCACCCTGGCGTTCGAGAAGGGTCTCAAGCAGGTCGACGGGTGGCAGGACATGCCGCTGACCGAGGCCGCGCAGACGGTGCAGGTGTCGGCCTACCCGGACGCCTACGCCCAGTGGGAGCAGCAGGCCGCCGACCTCGTCGCCCAGCACTGGAACAGCTGACCTGACCGAACACAGCAACACGCAACAAGCAAGAAGCGGCTGGCCGGCACCCTGAGACAGGGGTGCCGGCCAGCGGCGTCTCCGGATCTTGGACAAGTTGGCGGACCTGGGCGACGAGCTGTACCGGGTCGAGGCACCGGCCAGCGGGGGCGTGACGCCGCGCCCGGAGGTGCGGGGCGACCGGGTGTGGCTGCGCGTCGAGAAACACGGGCGCGGCGGTCCGGCCGCGGTCCAGGTGCTGCTCAACTCCCGGGTCGAGTGGCGACTGCGGTTGGCGGGCGTGGTGAGTGACCAGCTGCTGGACCTGGGCGCGGGCCGGGTGACCGGGGTCGAGCTGATCGGCGGTTCGTCCCGTACGGAACTGCGGCTGCCCCGGCTCGCCGGGACGTTGACGGTGCGGCTGACGGGTGGGACGAGTGAGCTGACGGTGCGGGTGCCCGACGCGTCGCCGGCCCGGGTCCGGGCGGCCGCCGGGGCCGCCTCCGTCACGGTTTACCTGGAGGGTCGGCACGGGGTGGCGGCGGGCGAGCTGATCAGCTCGCCCAGCTGGGACCGGGCGGTCGACCGGCTCTACGTCGACCTGGTGGCGGCGGCGAACGCCGTCACGTCGCGGAGGACTGAGCGTACAGTCGGGCGGTGGACCGTACCGAATCGTTGCCGGCGCAGACCCTGCCACCCGGCGTGCCCTCCAGCGACCCGGGCAGCGTGCTGCTGCCCGGCCACGACGTGCCGCTGGGGCGGTACACCACGGTGCGGCGGCTGCTGCCACAGCGGCAGCGCCGGCTGGTGGGGGCCTGGTGTTTCGTCGACCACTTCGGACCGGACGACGTCGCCGAACGGCCCGGCATGGAGGTGCCGCCGCACCCGCACACCGGTCTGCAGACGGTGACCTGGCTGCTCGACGGGGAGATCCTGCACCGGGACAGCCTGGGTAACGTGCAGCCGATCCGGCCCGGCCAGTTGAACGTGATGACCTCCGGCCACGGCATCGCCCACTCGGAGCGGTCACCGGCGGAGCATCCGCCGGTCATGCACGGCGTGCAGCTGTGGGTGGCGCTGCCCGACCCGGCGCGGGCCGGCGCGGCCGACTTCGCCCACCACGCGGAGCTGCCCCGCTGGCGTGACGGCGACCTGGAGGTCACGCTGCTGGTGGGTGAGGCCGGCGGTGAGCGCTCCCCGGCCGTGGTGCACACCCCGCTGGTGGGCGCGCAGCTCGAGGTGCGTGGTCCGGCGGCGGCCACGCTGCCGTTGCGCCGCGATTTCGAGTACGGGCTGCTGGCGATGTCCGGCTCGGCGGTGGCGGACGGGGTGCCGTTCGTCCCGGGTGCGCTGCTGTACCTGGGCGCCGGCCGGGACGCGGTGACCGTCCGCGGGGCGCCGGGCAGCCGGCTGCTGCTGCTCGGTGGCGCGCCCTTCGACGAGCCCCTCGTGATGTGGTGGAACTTCGTGGGCCGGTCGCACGAGGAGGTCGCGGCCGCCCGGGAGGACTGGATGGCCGGCCGGCGGTTCGGGACGGTGGCCGGCGATCCGGCGCCGCCCCTGCCGGCCCCGGCGCTGCCCACCACCCGGCTGAAGGCCCGCGACCGCCGCGGCGGCCTGCTCGGCTGATTGGGCGGCCCCGTCGCGGGTAGACGCGGGCATGCCGACCAGTGTGATCTCCAGCATCGAGGACAAGAAGCGACTGGTACGCCGGCTCGCCGGCGACGGTCGCGGTTTCGCCGAAAAGTACGGCTTCCGGGTCACCAACAATCCGTCCAGCCTGTTCCAGGTGCTCTGTCTGTCCGTCCTGCTGTCCCGCCCGGGGGATTTCCGTCGGGCGGTGGAGGCGGCGGGCGCGCTGCGCGACGAGGGCTGGGACAGCGCCGCCCGGCTGGCCCGTTCGCTGCACGCCGACCGGGTGCGGGTGCTACGCGCGCACGGCCAGCGCGGTGACGTGGACGGGCTCGCCGACGTGCTGGGCGACCTCGCCCAGACCGTCGTGGAGCGCTACCGGGGCGACCTGCGGCGGTTGCGGACGGCGGCGCACCAGGATCCGGCCCGGGAGCGGCGGTTGCTCACCGACCTGCCCGGGGTGGACGACGAGGTGATCGAGCTGTTCCTGCGGGAGGCGCAGGCGGTGTGGCGGGAGGTGGCCCCGGTGGCCGACCGCCGGGCCCTGGTCGCCGCGCGCCGCCTCGGCCTGGGCCGGTCCGCCGACGACCTGGCCGACCTGGCCGGCAGCGGCGAGTCGGAGCGGTTGGCGTGGCTGGTCGGGGCGCTGGCCCGGGTGGACCTGGAGAAGCGGTACGCGGAGCTGACCGGCTGATCAGGACGTGCCGCGGGACACAGTTCCGCGATACTCACCCGAAAGGCTGATCCCGCATCGTATGATGATCGTGGCAGCGATGCCCGCCCGGTTCGGGCGAACATCCACCGCCTGGCGGTCGCGATCCGGTTCGGGCGCGGACCGCCGGGAGCAGGTGCTGCGTGGCGCCCCAGGTCGCGGTTCGTGACCCGGGGCGCCCGCCTGTCACCGACCTACCTCGCCAGGCCGACGACCAGGTTCACCGTGGCCGCGATGATGACCGCTCCGAACAGGTACGACAGCAGCATGTGCCGGAGCACGGCCCGGCGCATTTCGGCGCTGCACAGGTCGGTGTCGGAGACCTGGAACGTGGCCCCCACCGTGAACGCCAGGTACGCGAAGTCCGCGTAGCAGGGCCGCTCCTTCTGGTGGAAGTTGATGGCGCCCGGCTCGCCGCCGTAGTACAGCCGGGCGTACCGGGCGGTGAAGAGGGTGTGCACCACGAACCAGGACAGCACCACGCTGAGCACGCCCAGCCCGCCGTAGGCGTCCAGCGGCAGCCCGGGCGGCACCGAATGCGCGGTGGTCAGGACCACCCCGACCGCGAGCAGGCTGGCCAGGCAGGCCCCGAGCAGCAGCCCGTCCCGCATGGCCCGGTTGGGGTCCTCGTGCGCCGCGAGCCGGGCGGTGCGCTCGGCGTCCAGGCGCCACAGCCGACTCCAGAGCAGGGCCAGCCAGCTCAGCGCGGCGGCGTCCCACCCCACCAGCGGGCCGACCGCCGGCGAGACCAGGGCCGCGAAAAGTCCACCGCAGACCACCCCGACCAGCCCCATCACGGTGAGCTGGAGCGCTGCCGGGGTGTGCCCGTCCGGGTCCCGAATCGTGCGCCGCACCGGCGGCGACGGTCAGATGCCGCGCAGGTGCTGCGAGACCCGCTGGTGCCGGCTGTCGCGAGTCTGCGCCGCGCGCTGCGCGGGGCCGACCTCCGGGGCGGCGTCGATGCCGGCCGACCGGGCGACCTCGTTGCCGTTGGCGTAGTCGACCGGCGGCAGGGCCCGCAGGGCTCGCAACACCTCCGGCGGCGCGCCCTCCCGTTCGGCCTCGCGGACGACGTCGTCCTTGCCGGCCGGGTAGTCCAGCGCGGACAGGTACTCAAGGACGTCGGTGTAACTCGCCATGGGTGGGGCTCCTCGCGCGTCGGTTGCGGTCACGACCGGCGGCGGTTACCCGCCGAGCGGCGGGTCACGCGTGCCGTACACGGAATTCCGCGGCTGTTTCCGCGCGGGCCCCGTGGGTAGGCGGCGACGGCGGAAGAGCCGAAGGGGGTACCACCGATGAACTACGACACCTTCGTCGACCAGGTCGCGCAGCGGACCCGGGCGTCCTCGGAGCGGGCGGTCGAGTTGACCCGGGCCACGTTGGAGACGCTGGCCGAGCGGTTGACCGGGGGCGAGCTGCTCGACCTGGCCGCCCAGTTGCCGAAGCCGTTGCAGCTGGTGCTGAAGCCGCGCCCGGCCACCGAGGCGGCCGACCGGTTCGGCGCCGCGGAGTTCGTGGCCCGGGTCGGGCAGCGGGCCGGCATCGACGAGAACGCGGCGCGGGACACCGTCCGGGCGGTCTTCACCACGCTGCGCGAGGCGGTCAGCGGCGGCGAGTTCGACGACATCGTGGTGCAACTGCCGCGCGACTACCGGGAGATGGTGGAGCCGGCCCTGGCCCCCGGGGCGACCCTGCGCCGCGGCTGACCGGACGCCGTCGCGACGCCCGTGCGCGTGGTCAGCCGATCGCGCCGTCGGCGCGCAGGGCGGCGATCCGGTCGGCGTCGAAGCCGGCCTCGGCCAGCAGTTCGTCGGTGTGCTCGCCGGGCTGCCGGCGGCGGCCGGCGGACCGCCGTCGGGGTGCCGGAGAAGCGCGGCGCCGGGGCCGGCTGGGTCACCCCGTCGTGCGCGACGAAGACGCCCCGGGCGGCCAGGTGGGGATGCTCCGGCGCCTCCCGCCAGTCGAGCACCGGCGCGGCGCAGGCGTCCGACCCGGCCAGCAGCTCCGCCCACTCGTCGCGGGTCCGGGTGCGGAAGAGCCGGGCCCAGGCATCCCGCAGCGCGGGCCAGTTCGCCGGGTCGGTGCGGTCGAGGGCCGCGTCGCCGGGGAGCGGGAAACCGGTGAGCCGGACCAGTTCGGCGTAGAACTGCGGCTCCAGCGCGCCGACGGCGAGGTGCCGCCCGTCGGCGCACTCGTACGTGTCGTAGAAGGGCGCCCCGCCGTCGAGGAGGTTCACCCCCCGCTCGTCCTGCCACATGCCGAACCGGCGCAGTGCGTGGATCTGGGTGGCGAGCACCGACACACCGTCCACGATGGCCGCGTCGACCACCTGGCCGGGCGCGCCGCCGCGGACGGCGTAGAGGGCGGCCACCACGCCGAGGGCCAGCATCATCCCCCCGCCGCCGAAGTCGCCGAGCAGGTTCATCGGCGGCACCGGCCGCTCGCCGGCCCGGCCGACGCCGTGCAGTGCGCCGGTCAGCGCCAGGTAGTCGATGTCGTGTCCGGCGGACGCCGCGAGGGGGCCCTGCTGGCCCCAGCCGGTCATCCGCCCGTAGACCAGCCCCGGGTTGACCGCGAGGCAGTCGTCGGGGCCGAGCCCGAGGCGTTCGGTGACCCCGGGGCGGAAGCCCTCCAGCAGCGCGTCGGACCGTTCGACCAGGGCCAGCACCACCTCGCGGCCGGCGTCCGACTTGAGGTCCACGGCGACGGAGCGGCGGTTGCGGTGGAGCAGGTCCCCGGGCAGGCTGCCGAACCCGGCGGGTGCCGTCCGGTCCACCCGCACCACGTCGGCGCCGAGGTCGGCCAGCATCATCGCGGCGAACGGGCCGGGCCCGATGCCGGCCAGCTCGATCACGCGGACCCCGGCGAGGGGGCCGACCGGGGCGGGCGCTGCGTCGTCGGTCATCGGGCCACGATAGGCGTCCGCCGTCCACCCCGTCGCCCCCCGGGCCGGCGGCGTACCACCACCCAGCGGTTGACCAGGGCAACCAGCTGACCTGGGGTGGCGGGTCCGACTTGGCGGACGAGCCGAGCGGCCCTAACCTTGCGGCACGAGGGGAGTACTTCCCACGAACCATTCCGGTCAGTACGGCGCGCCCCGGGCGCGCCTCGGGTGGTTGCCCACGGGAACGGTGGGTGAAGGAGACCTCGAACATGTCACGGTGTTCGAGGAGGCCCCATGACCGAATTGTCACATCTGTCCGCCGGCGAGCTGTCGTCGGTCGGCACCCCCACGCTGTGGGGGTTGACCATCGCCGGGGTGCTCGCCCTGCTGGTGCTGGACTTCCTGGTCACCCGCCGCCCGCACGAGGTGTCGATCAAGGAGGCGCTCGGCTGGTCGGCGTTCTACATCGCCCTGCCGCTGGCCTTCGGCGCCTGGGTCTGGTCCCGCTTCGGCTCCGAACTGGGCGTGCAGTACCTCACCGGTTACCTGGTGGAGAAGTCGCTCTCGGTCGACAACCTCTTCGTCTTCATGCTGCTGCTGGCCGCGTTCGCGGTGCCGGCCGTGCTCGCCCAGCGGGTGTTGCTCTACGGCATCGCCGGCGCGCTGGTGCTCCGGGCGATCTTCATCGCGCTCGGCGCCGCCGCCCTGCAGACCCTCGACTTCGCCTTCCTGCTGTTCGGCCTCATCCTGATCGCCACCGCGGTCAAGCTGCTGCGCGACGCCCTGTCCGGGCACGAGCAGGAGGTCGACATCAACAAGATGCGGTCGGTGCGGCTGCTGCGCCGGTTCATGCCGGTGGTCGACGAGTACCACGGCACCAGGATGACGATCCGGCAGCACGGCCGGCGCGCGCTCACCCCGCTCGCCCTGGTCGTGGTGGCGGTGCTCGCCACCGACATCGTCTTCGCCGTCGACTCGGTGCCCGCCGTCTACGGCATCACCGAGGACCCGTACCTGGTCTTCGCCACGAACGCGTTCGCCCTGCTCGGCCTGCGGGCGCTCTACTTCGTGCTGCACGCCGCGCTGAGCCGGCTGGTCCACCTCAGCTACGGCCTGGCCATCATCCTCGCCTTCATCGGGGTCAAGCTGGGCCTGCACTGGGCGCACGGCAGCTGGTCCGGCGTACCGCAGATCCCGACCCTCGCCTCGCTCGGCGTGATCATCGGCGTCCTGGCGGTCGTGACGCTGACCAGCCTGCGCGCCACCCGCGACCGCGAGGCCGGCGACACCGACGTCGTCGCCGAGCGGCAGTGACCCCCGGCCGCCGCGGTGGGTACCCACCGCGGCGCGTCCGGCCGATCGGGTGTCCGATTCCAGCCCGGGGTGGTACGACTGTCGGGTGGGAATTGTGTCTCCAGGCTTCCAGGGTCGGCCCCGCTCGGCCGAACCGGCCCTGCCGCCGGGCCAGTACCTGACCGAGGACTTCCCGGTGCTCTCCGCCGGTCCGACGCCGCGGGTGCCGCTGGACACCTGGGAGTTCGTCGTCACCGTCGAAGGGGGCGCCGAGTTCCGGTGGTCCTGGGACGAGCTGATGGGCCTCCCGCAGGAGACGCCCACGGTGGACATCCACTGCGTCACCCGGTGGTCCAAGCTCGGCACCAACTGGCAGGGCGTGTCGCTGGACACCCTGCTGGAGGGGATCGACACCGCCGCCCGGTACGCGCTGGTCCACTCGTACGGCGGCTACACCACCAACCTGCCGCTGGACGACCTACGGGGCGGCCGGGCCTGGGTGACGCACGGGTACGACGGCGGACCGCTGCCGGCCGAGCACGGCGGCCCGGCGCGGCTGCTGGTCCCGCACCTCTACCTCTGGAAGTCGGCCAAGTGGGTGCGCGGCATCCGGCTGCTGGTCGACGACAAGCCGGGCTTCTGGGAGACCGCCGGCTACCACGACTACGGCGACCCGTGGCGCGAGCAGCGCTACCAGGGCGACTGAGGTGGCCGCCCCCACGACCGGCGGCCGGGTGGTCGCGCCGCTGACCTGGCAGGTGGCCCGGCTGGTGGAGCGTCGCACCGAGACGCCGACCGCGCAGACCCTCGTGCTGGAGGTGCCCGGCTGGCCGGGGCACGTGGCCGGGCAGCACGTCGACGTCCGGCTCACCGCCCCGGACGGCTACCAGGCCGCCCGCTCGTACTCGCTGGCCGGTCCCGCCGAGGGTGACCGGATCGCGCTTACCGTGCAGCGGGTGCCCGACGGGGAAGTCTCGCCGTACCTGATCGACGTGTACGCCGCGGGCGACCCGGTGGAGGTGCGCGGCCCGGTCGGCGGCTGGTTCGTCTGGCGTACCGAGGAGACCGCGCCGGTGCTGCTGGTGGGCGGCGGCTCCGGCGTGGTGCCGCTGATGGCCATGGTCCGGGCCCGCCGCGCGGCGGGCAGCCGGGTGCCGTTCCGGCTGATCTACTCGGTGCGTACCCCGGCGGACGTGTTCTACGCCGACGAGCTGCGCCGGCGGCCCGCGACGACCAGGGTCTGGACGTGGCCTACGTGTACACCCGGGAGGCGCCCGAGGGTTGGCGGGGCGAGCCGCACCGGGTCGGCCTGGCCGACGTGAACACCCACGGCTGGCCGCCGGACCTGGAGCCGCTCTGCTACGTCTGCGGGCCGACCGGCTTCGTGGAGACGGTGGCGGACCTGCTCGTCGGGCTGGGACACCAGACCCGGCGGGTGAAGACCGAACGGTTCGGCCCGACCGGTTGAACGGCGAGGAGACCTGATGACCGACATGTCCTACCTGGACGGCAACATGCTCGACGGTCCGCTGCGCGAGCTGTTCGCCGTGGACCTGAGCAGCGCCACCGGCCGGTGTGAGTCGTGCGGGAGGCTCGGCCCGGTGGCCGGGCTGCACGTCTTCTCGCACGCGCCCGGCCTGGTGGCCCGCTGCCCGGCCTGCGGCGGGGTGATGTTGCGGCTGGTCCGGGCGCCCGACCGGGTCTGGCTGGACCTGCGCGGCACGACCTTCCTCCAGGTGCCGATGCCGCTGGACCAGCCCCACCCCCGCCCACTCTGACCGACCGAAACCCGGTCCACCTCGCGGACTTCATCCGCGAGGAATGACCCACCGCTCCTGGGCAGTTATCGTCCCGGTCGAACGATGGCTGTCCGAGATCGAAGGCGGTTCACGCGTCGACGACGTTCGCCAACTCGTCGCAGCGGGGTGGGTCGGCGCCCGGCCGCTCGCAGGTCATCCCCGCCACCAGCGTGGCGTGGTCGAGCACCGCGCCGAGTCGCGCCCAGTCCAGCGCGCCGACCGCCGCCGGGGCGGCGGCGTCTGCCTCGACCAGGGCATCGAGCAGTCCGGCGGTGAAGGCGTCGCCCGCGCCGACGGTGTCCGCCACGGCCACCCGGCGGGCCGGTCGGGCGACGGACACGTCGGCGGTGGCGGCGTACGAACCCGCCGCGCCCCGGGTCGCCACCACCAGCCGTACGCCGAGGTCGAGCAGGCGGTCGACCGCCTCCTCGACGGAGGCCCCGGGGAAGAGCCAGGCCAGGTCCTCGTCGCTGGCCTTGACCAGGTGGGCGTGCCGGGCCAGCGTGAGCAGCCGCGCCCGGGCGGCGTCCGGGTCGGCGAGGACCGCCGGGCGCACGTTCGGGTCGAGGCTGACCAGCACCCGGCCGGCGGCGTGCTCCCGGGCGAGCAGGTCGGCGAGCAGGTCCGCCCCGGGCGGCAGCAGGGTGGCCAGCGAACCGGTGTGCAGCACTCGGGTGCCGGCCGGCACCCCGTCCAGCTCGTGCGGCGCCCAGTGCCAGTCGGCAGTGCCGTCGAGGTAGAAGTCGTAGCTGGCCGCCCCCGTGGCGTCCAGCGCGACGACGGCGAGGGTGGCCGGCCGGTCGTCGGCCACCGCCCAGGTCAGGTCCACCCCGTTGGCCTCGGCGTGCGCCCGCAGCCGGTGTCCGAACGAGGTTCGGGAGAAGCGGCCAGCATCGCGGTCGGCCGGCCGAGCCGGGCAAGCCCCACCGCGACGTTGAGCGGGCTGCCCCCTGGGTGGGCGGCGAGCAGGTCGCCGCCGCCGGAGGGCGCGAGGTCGATCACCGCCTCCCCGAGCACGGTCAGCACGTCAGGCCCCCGCGGCCAGGGCGTCCGCCGCCGTCGCGCCGTTGACCTGGGTGCCGGCCGCGGGTGGGCCAGCCTGGCCGGGGTCCGGGGCGACATCTCGGCGGCCGTGCACCGAGTACGGCACTCCCGGCTCGGCGTCGCCGAGCAGCACCGTGCCGTCGTCGAGCACCCGGACCGGGATCGGGTCGCTCAGCTCGCCGACGAACCGGCCCTGCTCGTCGTGATTGTGGAAGGCGAGCAGCTGCCACCGGCCGTTATTGTCCCGCACCAGGCGTCCGCTGTAGAGGCTGTCATCGGTGAGCCGCTGCGCCTTCGTGGCGTCGAACGGGCCGAGCAGCGAGTCGCCCGGCACCGCCCACACCCCGCAGGCCCGGGCGTCGCGGCAGCGCTCGGCAAGCTGGTCGTGCAGGCAGGAGAAGATCAGGATCGGCCGGCCGTCGACGATCTCCACCTGGGGGACCTCGAGGTGGCCGAAACCGCTGCCAGCCGTGGTGACCGGCGGCTGCGCCGTCCAGTGCACCAGGTCGTGCGAGCGGGCGTGCGCGATGACGCCCCGGTCGTCGACGGGCCCCTCGTTGGCCCGCGCCGTGATCAGCATGTGCCAGCCGTCGCCGTCCGGGTCCGCGAAGACCCAGGGGTCCCGCCACGCCTCGTCCTGCCAGGTGGAGTCGCCGAACCGCTCGTACCAGCGGCCGGCGGCGGTGAGCACCGGCGAGGCCGGGTGCCGTTCCCAGGTGACCAGGTCGTCCGAGGTGGCCAGCCCGATCCGCTGCACCAGGGCGCGTTCCGTGCTGCCGGCGCCGGTGTAGAACATATACCAGCCGCCGTCCGGGCCGGGCAGCACCGAGCCGGTCCAGGTGGCCACGTCGTCGAAGGCGGGCCGGTCGGCCGGGACCAGCGCGTCGGCGAGCTGGGTCCAGGTCCGAAGGTCGGTGGAGAAGGCGTGGCCGACGCTGGCCCGGAAGTGTCGCCGGTCCGGGTCGCCGAGCGCCCGGGAGGCGCGCAGGAAGTACAGGTGGTGGGTGTCGCCCTCGCGGGCGAACCAGAAGTCCCAGATCCAGGCGTCGGGAAGTCGCAGCACGGTGGGTCCTTTATCTCGGCCGCCGTCAGCGGCGGCGGTGTGTCGACGCCGCGAGTGGCGGCGGGGGTGCGTCGGCCGCGCTGGTGCGCGGCGGGCAGATGGATGCCGTCGGGTACGTCGGTGGGGCCGACGGACGGACCGGTCAGTTCGGGGCTGTGGCGACCGACTGGCGGCGGACCAGCGGGCAGGGCATGACGACCTGCCGGGCGGTACGCCGGCGGGCCCCCTTGGGCTGGTCGAGCAGGTCGACCATGGTCTCCACGGCCCAGGCGCCCATCTCGTAGTGCGGCAGCGCCACGGTGGTCAGCCCCGGGTACAGCCCTTCCGCGATGAGTTCTTGGTTGTCGAAGCCGATCACCGAGAGGTCGTCGGGGATCCGCAGGCCGAGTTCCGCCGCCGCCCGGTACGCGCCCATCGCCATCCGGTCGTTGAAGCAGAACAGGGCGGTCGGCCGCTCGGCCCGGCCGAGCAGCTCCCGCGCCGCCCGGTAACCGCCGGGGGTGTCGGACTGCTCGACGACGACCAGCTCCGGCCGGAACGGCACCCCCGCCGCCCGCAGCGCCTCCTGGTAGCCCAGCAGACGGCCGTGGGTGGCGGGGATGTCGTCGACGTTGGTGAGAAAGCCGATCCGACGGTGGCCGTGGGTGAGCAGCTCGCCGACCGCCACCTCGCCGCCGCCGCGCTCGTCCGGCACCACCGACGGGTACGCCCCGTCGTGCTGCTCGCGTCGAGCAGCACCACCGGCATCGGGCGCAGCTCGTCCGGGACCCGCACCACCTGGTGGTACATGGTCGCGTAGAGCACGCCGTCCACCCGGTGCCGGGCGAGCGCCTGGACCTCCCGCCGCTCGACCTCCGGGTCGCGCCCGGTGGTGAGCAGCATGAGCAGCCAGCCGCGGGCCGAGGCGGTCTCCTGCGCGCCGAGGATGATCCGCCCGGCGTGCGGGGTGGTGGCGATCTCGTCGCTGAGCAGCCCGAGGGTCTGCGAGCGCTGCAGCCGCAGCCCCCGGGCCAGCCCGTTCGCCGCGTAGCCGAGCTGGCGGGCCGCCGACTCGACGCGTTCGCGGGTCTCCGGGCTGACCCGGGTGCCGGACTTGTTGTTCAGCACGTGGGACACGGTGGTCACCGAAACGCCCGCCGCGGCGGCTACGTCGCGGATGCTCGCCTTCTGTCCCATCAGCTCACCATCGCAGTGCTCGGGTGGGCCCCGCCGTCCGGAGTGGACGACCGGCCAACGGTATCGGAGCGGTCACTCGTCCCACAGGCCGTGCTCGGGCCAGCGGCGCGGCAGGCGCTCGTCGACCGGCGGCAGGTCCAGCAGCGGCTTGTGCGGGTGGTGCTGGTACCAGTACGCCACCGACGAGAAGTCGTTGCCTTGGTCGTTGGCGTGCCCGTGCTCAATGGTCACCTTGATGCTCTTGCTGAAGCGCACCGGGTCCTCGATGTGGAACCGGTACATGCTCCACAGGCCGAAGTGCTCCTGGGGGCTGCTGGCCAGGCTGATGCCGTGGTACGGCCCGGCGTACGCCCCGCTGGGGAAGCCCCATGCGGCGTTGAAGTAGTCCTCGGTGCCGGTGCCGTGCAGCGACGGCGGCCACTGCTCGCCGTCGATGAAGATCATGTCGTCGCCCTCACCCGGCCAGCTGTACGGCTGGTTGGAGGCGTTGTGGTTGTCGATGCTGAGCACGCAGCCGACGTAGTGCCCGGCGCCGCCCTCGGCGTCCAGGATGACGTAGTTCTCCTCGCCGGTCAGGTTGGTGCCGGGCAGGTCCCACGGCGCCGGCTTCTCGCCCGGGGCGAGCCCGTTGGGCACCGGCGTGCACGGCTTCTCCTGCCGGTAGTACGCGTGGAAGCGGCCCACGTCGTCCGGCACCGCCTCGTCGGTCAGCTCGTAGTCGACGTAGTAGAAGAGGTTCTCGATCGGCTGGTCGCTCTCGTTGCGAATGACGATCTTTGCGTGGCTGCCGAACGGCATCGGGAAGTACGAGTTCATCGCGGCGGCGAACGGCCCCTTCGGACCCCGGCGCGGCCCGAACACCATGCTCAGCGGCAGCGACACGTAGTGCGTGCAGGTGGCGTGGCCGACGCCGAAGAAGTCGCCCAGCGGGCTGCGGACGCTCGGGTTCTCCTCGCCGTCCCAGTACATATCGATGACCAGCTTGCGGAGGTACATCGGGGAGTAGCAGCGGGTGGTCAGCCAGATGTGCTCGATCACGCCGGTGCCGGTGATGTCGGCCAGCACGGCGGTCTCGCCCGGGGGCACCACCTTGAAGTCGCGGTTGCCGCCGGTGCGGTCCCAGCTCGACTCGCGCTTGGAGCGGCCGGCCTTGACCCGGGAGAGGCCACCGAGGGGGCTGGTGGGTCGCCAGAACGACATGGTGTTCCTTTCGAGGGGTTGTGCGTCGGTGCAGGGGGAGCGGCGGTCAGCCCTTGACCGCGCCGAGGCTGAGCCCGGCGACGATCCGGCGTTGCAGCAGCAGCGTCAGGACGACCGCGGGTGCGGAGTAGAGGGTTGCGAGGGCCGTCATCGGACCCCAGTCGAGGCCGAACTGGCTCTGGAAGTTGGCGATCGCGATCGGGGTGGTCTGCGCCCGGACCGAGGTGATCAGGAGGGCGAAGAGGAACTCGTTCCAGGAGGCGAGGAAGGCGAAGATGGCGGTGACCGCGACCCCGCCGGAGACCACCGGCAGGATTACCCGCAGCAGCGCGGCGAACCGGCCGCAGCCGTCGACCAGGGCGGCCTCCTCGATCTCCCGGGGCACGCCCTCGAAGAAGCTGGTCAGCAGCCAGATCGACAGCGGCAGCGCCACCGTGGTCTGGGCCAGGGCCAGCCCGGTCGGGGTGTCGGTGAGGCCGACCGCGCCGAGGATCGTGACCAGCGGGATGCCGACCGCCACCGCCGGGGCCATCCGGACCAGCAGCGAGCCGGCCATCAGCGCCCGACCGGTCCGGCTGCGGTACCGGGTGATGCCCCAGGCCGCCGGGATTGCCAGCGCCATCGACAGCAGGGTGGCGATGACGGCCGTGCTGACGCTGTTGATGAACGAGGCGGTGACGCCCGGCCGGTTCACCGCGGCGAGGTAGTTGTCCAGGCTGAACCGCTGCGGCAGCACGGTCGGCGGCACCGCGATGGCGTCCACCGGCGGCTTGAAGGAGGTAAGCACCAGGTAGACGAAGGGGAACCCGTAGACCACCACGACCGCGACGGCGGCGGCCCAGAGCAGCCCGGTCTTCACCCGCGCGGCGAGCAGGTGGGACGACATCACGACTCCTTGCCGGGCCGCCAGATGGTCAGCACCGCGACCATCGCGACCATCATCATGACGATCATGAACAGCGTGCTGGTGGCGGCGGCCGTGCCGGGGTCGTTGTAGCTGACCATCGTCTTGTAGATGGTCAGGCTCAACGTCTCCGAGGCGGACTGCGGGCCACCGTCGGTCTGGATGAGGATCACGTCGAACGCCCGGGCGGCGTCCACGCCCCGGATGATCAGCGCCACCGCGATCACCGGTCGCAGCAGCGGCAGGGTCACGCTGACCAGCAGCCGCAGTCCGCGGGCGCCGTCGAGACGGGCCGCCTCGTACAGGTCCGGCGGGATGGCCTGGAGGCCGGCGTAGAGCACCAGGGTCATGAACGACGTGGTGAGCCAGACGTCGGGCAGCGCCACCGAGAAGAGCACCAGATCGGGGTCGCTGAGCCAGGAGACGTCACCCGCGTTGTCCAGGATCCCGACCCGGGTGAGCAGCTCGTTGACGATGCCGACGTTGTCGATCATCAGGAACCGCCAGAGCAGGCCGGCGACCACCGGGGCGATCATCAGTGGGTAGAGGAAGAGCGTCTGCAGGATCCGGGAGCGCGGCCCGAGCCGGTGGAACAGCAGCGCCACCGCCAGGCCCAGCAGCAGCTCGGCCGTGACCACGATGACGGTGTACGCCAGGGTCCGGCCGGCGGCCGCCCGGATGCCCGGGTCGGTCAGGGCGGTGACGTAGTTGTCCAGCCCGACGAAACTGCGCCCGTTGCCCAGCTCGGAGCCGGTGTAGAGGCTGTCCAGGGCGAGCTTCACCAGCGGCCAGCCGACCAGCGCGAGCAGCACCACCGCGGCCGGCGCGGCGAGCAGGGTGGCGTACCCGGCGTCCGACAGCCCGCGGCGGGTGCGCCGCCCACCGGCCTCGGCCGGCGTACGAGGGGCGGTCCCCGGCGGTGCTGCCTGCGCTGTCGAACTCATTTGATGATGCCCTCGATCTGGGTACGTGCCGCCTTGAGCAGCGCGGCGTAGTCCGCGCCCGGCGTCAGCGCCTTCTGGATGGTGGGGACCAGGACGCTGTCGACGATCCGCTGCCAGTGCGGGGTGGCAGGGCGGGCCCGGGTGGCGCTGGCGTTGAGCGTGGCCAGCAGCGGGCCGAACGACTCGTAGCCGGGCTTGTCGGCGTACTGCTGGTAGGCGGACTTGCGGGCGGCGAGGCCGAGGGTGGTGTCGATGCTCAGCGCGTTGTGGTCGTAGGCGGCCTTGATGAACTGCTGGGCCAGGTCGGCCTTGGCGCCGCCCTTCGGGGCCGAGAGGTACCACGGGCCGGGGATGCCGGCGACGCCGGCGGTGCCGCCGACCATCGGCGCCGCGCCGACCTTGCCGGCGACCTTCGCGTCCTTCGGGATCTGCCGGTACGCGTGCGCCCAGAACCGGGTCATCGCGGTCTGGCCCTGGTTGAACAGGTTCTGCGCGGCGTTCCAGTCGGTCTGCGCGGCGCCCGTGGGGGCGACCTTGTGCTTGTTGTTCAGGTCGGCGTAGAAGGCCAGCGCGGCGACGTGCTGGGCGTTGTCGACGATGACGTTGCCGCTGTCGTCGAGGACCACGCCGGGGGAGCCAGCCTGGAGCACGTGGGCCAGCCACTCGGTCTCCACCGCGCCCTTGACGTCGGTGCCGTAGAGCTTCTGGTCCGGGCGGGTGAAGAAGGTGGCGATGTCGGTGAATTGCTGCCAGGTGGTGGGCGGGGCGAGCGGGTAGCCGTACTTCTTCTGAAAGGCCGCCTTCTCCTTCGGGTCCTCGAACAGGTCCTTGCGGTAGAAGAGGATCTCGCTGTTGGTCCACACCGGCATGCCGATGAAGTGCCCGTCGGCCTGCGCCTCCTGGATCAGCGCCGGGAAGAGGTCGGTCTTGACCGCGTCGGTGAACAGGCCGTCCAGCGCGGCGAGCTTGTTCGCGAAGAGCGGGATCCAGACCGCGTCGACCGCGCAGACGTCGAAGGAGGGCTTGCCGCTGGCCAGTTCGCTGGTCAGCCGGTTGAACAGCCCTTCGTAGGGGAGTTCGACCAGGGTGACGGCGCTGCCGGTGTCCTGCTTGAACTTGTCGACCACCGGCTGCAACTCGATTTTGCCGCCGCCCTCACAGGCGACGGTGAGGGACTTGTCGCCGGCGGAGCCGCTGCCGCCACCGGCGCCGCAGGCCGAGGTGCCCAGCAGGGCGGCCGCGCCGGCTCCGGCGGTCAGGCCGAGGAAGCCACGGCGGTTCCACCCGCCGGTTGTGGTCCGCATACCGCGAATAGCCATGGTCTGCTCCGTTCAGGGGTTCGCCGGGCGCGTTGGGGGTGCGCGCCGGAGCGCGTGATGGGAGACGGATGGGGCGGTGCCAAAACCTTTTGGCAAAAGCTTTTGGCAGAGCGTAAGAGCGCCCTTCGTAGCGGTCAAGTGTCGAATCTGTTACATCCCCGTACCCGCCGGCCCCCGGGCGGCGGCGGCCGCCGCGCTCACCTTCCGGGCCAGCGCCGGCGCCAGCGCCCACTACACCGTGAACGTCGACGCGGCCGGGCTGGTCAAGCTGTGGCGGCCGGGCCGGGACGTCGCCGTGTACCCGACGCCGATCGTGCGCGGCCGGACCTACCACCTGAAGGTGGTGGCCAGCGGGGCGAGCATCCGGGTGTGGTTGGACCACGGGGCCAGTCCGGTGATCAACACGGTGGACGGCAGCTACGCGGCGGCCTGTTCGGGGTGAACGTCTTCGCCGGAGCGGCGGTGGTGCAGAACGTCCGGCGCGACGCGGCCGGGTTCCGCACCAACCTGGACCAGCGCTGGAACCCGGTCGCCGGGGAGTGGACGGTGACCGCCGGCGGGTTGCGCGGGCGGCGGATGGACAACGGCTTCCGGCTGTCCGATCGTGCCCGGCCGGACGTACTCCCTGAAGGTGGTGGCCGCAGGTTCACGCATCAGGTCTTCCTGGACGGGGACACCACCCCGGTGATCGACGTCTGCGACGGCACGTACGCCGGTGGCCGGTTCGGGGTGAACGTCTTCGACGCGGTGGGGGAAGCTCAGGACTTGACGCTGAGCTGAGCCACCTGCACCGGGCCCGGCTCAGCGTGGTTCCCCGGCGCGGCCACGGTCGTCGTCGGGGAACCGGCCGGCCGGGTCGCCGGCCCGACCGTACGGACCGGCGTCGGCGCGGCCGGCCCGCTGCGGCGCAGGCGGCGGGCCAGCCGGCTGACCAGCTGCCCGGCGGTCACCGGGACCACGGAGAGGACGAGCTGCCCGCTGCGCGGGTCCACGGTGGCGGCGACGCCGTACAGGCGCAGGCCGT
>NZ_JAEVHJ010000129.1:0-17322 GCF_016802855.1 Micromonospora sp. ATA51
CCGACGCGGCGGACGCGCGCGGCACCGACCCCGCGGGGGAGCCACCCACCCTGCACGCCAGCGCGGCCCGGTTGATGGCCGAGGGGGTCCGGGACAGCGTCGCCGGGCCACCCACCGCCGCGCTCTCCACCCTCGTGCAGGCCGCCGCCCTGCTGGAGCCGGCCGGGCGGGGGGTGCTCCTGCCGGACAGTCCGGCGGCGCTCGCCGCGTTGGCCGGGGTGCACTGCGGCGAGCTGGACGTCGCCGAGCGGGTGCTCGACCGGGCCGCGGCCAGCGGGGTCGGCGGGCCGCTGATGGTCCGGCGCCACCGGCTGCTGCAGGCCTGGATCGCCATGGTCCGGGGCCGTACGGCCGTCGCGGCCGACCAGCTCGCCACGGTGACCGGCGGCGGTCGCCCGCTCGAGTCGAGGGACCTGCTCTTCGCCTCCGCGCTGGAGATGGGGATCGCCCGGCGCAACAGCGACCTCGGCGCCCTCCAGCGCGGGTGGGGGCATGCGCTGGAGGCGGTGGTCCGCCACCCGGTCGATCTGTTCACGCTGCTGCCGCTGGGCGAGCTGGCCGTCACCGGGGCCCGGCTGGGTGACCTGAGCCGGCTGGAACCGTACCTGCGGGAGGCGCGCCTGCTGCTGGCCCGGCTCGGCGATCCGCCACTGTGGAGCACCCCGCTGCACTGGAGCGGGTTGCACGCGGCCATCCTCGCCGAGGAACCGGCGGCCGCCGACGGCCACGTGGCCGCCCTGCTCGCCGCCGCGGGCCACAACCGGTACGCGGCCGTGGTCGCCGCGGCTGCCACCAGCTGGGTCGAGGTGCTGCGCGGGAAGGTCGACCCGGTCCGGGTGGAGGCCGTCGCCCGCGGGCTGCACGACGCGGGGCTGTGCTGGGACGGTGCCCGGCTCGCCGGGCAGGCCGCGATCCGCACTTCGGACCGGCGGGCGATGAGCATGCTGCTGGACTGCGCCCGGATGCTCCAGGGCCGACCGGCCGGGGCCACGGGTGGGCAGCGGCCGGCGTCCGCCGACGCCGTCGCCGCCCCCGGGGCGCACCGGCTCAGCGACCGGGAGCGGGAGGTGGCCGAGCTGGTGCTGGCCGGGCTGACCTACCGGGAGATCGGCGACCGGCTCTTCATCTCCGCGAAGACCGTGGAACACCACGTCGCGCGGATGCGGTCCCGGCTCAACTGCGCCAACCGCACGGAGCTGCTGGCCCTGCTGCGGACCATCCTGGCCGACCGGTCGCGCGGTGCGGCCGGGCAGCCCTGGCCGCAACGGCCGGCGTCGTGAGCCGGACCCGGACCGCTGACCACGGGACCCGGACCCGGCTCGCCGCGCTGGCGGTCGTGCTACCACCGGGTCCTGGTCGCGCCGCACTGGCCCTGGTCGCTCGCCGGGCCCGCCGTCACGACGGTCGTCCACCTGCTGGCCGAGCTGATCGAGAACGCGCTGGTGTTCTCGCCGGTGACCACCACGGTGCGGGTGGCCGGCGAACCCCGAGCGCAGGGGTGCGCCGTCGTGGTCACCGACGACGGGCCGGGCCTGGACGTCGCCGCGCTGGCCGAGGCGAACGACCTGTGACGGACTGCCGAGGCGGGCCGGGGGCGGACCGCTGCCGCCGAGCCCCGGCACCGCCGGCTCGGACAGCGTCGGCATCCCCGACCCGGCCGCAGCGAAAGGACAGTAGATGAGGCAGTCAGTGGTCGCCGGCGGGCTGGCGGAGGCGCTGCACGACCTGGTCGCCCGGGTGCCCGGGTGCCGAGCACGCCGTCGTGCTGCTTCAGGCGATGCTCGCCGGGCTTCGCGCGCTGTGACCTGCGTCTGGTCCCGCGAGGCGGATCGGGGACGGGTGTCCGGTGAAGAATCTGAAGGGGCAGAGCTCGTGCCGGCATCACCGCCCCAGCCGCGGCGGACTCTGGTGATCGTTGTGCTCGACCAGATCGTGGCCGTGGCCGGATCCGTGCGGCGCGCCCTCGCCGGCGCCGGTGGCGGCTCCCGGCTCACCCGGGCCGCCGTGATCGCGTCACTGGCGGTGCTGGTCGCCACGGCGGTACCCGTCGTGCTGGTGCTGCGGACGCCGGAACGCCTGACCCCGGTCGTCCTCGACCCACCGCCGGACGGCGACCTGCCGACGATCCCCGAGTTCGGTACGCGCAGCATGGAGGCCAGGCCCGCCGCCTCCAGCCCACCGGCGGCGGCGCGCACGACGACCGAGGCGCCGCCGGCCGGTCCGGCCGCTGCGACGACGGGGGGCGCGCCGTCGCCGGCGGCGACGGGGTCGACCAGCCCGGCCGCGCTGCGCGCCGCGTTCGCCGTCGAGGAACGTGCCCTGCTCAGCTACGGCGCCGGCGTGACGATCAGCAACGCCGGGCCGACCGCGGTGACCGGGTGGACCCTGGTCGTCACGCTGCCTCGGGAGTCGCTCGAGGTCACCTCCGTCACCGGCGCCCGGGCCACCCGCGCCGGCGCGACGTGGACCTTCGTGCCGGACGGGAGCACGGGGGAGGTGCCCGGCGCCGGCTCGGTCCGGGTCACCTTCCGGGTGTCCGGGGCGCCGGTCAACTCAACGCCCACGGCCTGCACCATCGACGGAGCCGCCTGCTCCGGCCTGCCGGCCTGACGTACGGCACCCACCGGCGACCCACCCGCCAGCGGGCAGGGCTGCGGGTGCGCCGGATGAGGTCCTGGTAGGTCTCGTTGGCCGACTCGAGCTCGGCGCAGGCGCCCGCCGGCGTCAACAGCAATGTGCTCACCGACGAGACGGCTGTCGACCCGCTGTCCGGCAACGTCGTGCTCCATGGCATCCCGGTGCGCGTCGAGGCCGCCTCGGGCGGGGCCGATCATGCGAGCAGCGGCGTGGCTGCCCGATTATCGCCGGGCCTCGGAGTTGCTTCGCAGCGTGTTCGCCCGGTGCGTGGCACCGACGCCGGCCGGCTGCGGTCCGGTGTCGTTCTCGGTGGTCGCGTCGGGCCACTGGGTCTGGCCTGCCGCCGTCAGGCCGAGCCCTTCGGCACCGAGCGGGCGGTCCGGTGCCAGAGCGACGGGCGAAGAAGAGCTTTCCGGAGTTGCCATTTCGGGTGCCTCGGCTGCTGGTCGTGGCCAGCGCCGCCACCGCTGAACGCTGAGCACGGCGACCAGCATCGCGGCACCGATCAGCAGCGTGGTGCCGGTCCGCACCGGGGTGGCCAGGTCGGCGTGCTGGCCGGCCACGGTCCCCTGGTGGCCGAGGAGGCGCAGCAGCCAGGTCGGGCGCATCATCATGGCGAGATAGCTGCCCGCGTACACGATCCCGGTCAGCACGGCGCCGAGCGGGGAGAATCGTAGGGTGGCGATGAGCCCGAGCAGGATTCCCGCCGCTGCCAGTAGCAGCGCAGTCCGCACGAAGTCACCCGTGTTGAAGGCGCCGCTGGTCTGCGCCGCGGTGAAGGCCTGGACCGAGCGGCCCTGTCCGATGGCGAGAAGGATCCAGGCCAACGGACCGATGACAATCGCGGCGATCAAGGTTCCGACGTGTCGCATCCGGGCACCGTACCGATGGAACACAACGATGAAAACCCCTGATACCGACCGTCGTTGCTCGGTCACGGTCAGGGCGGCAGGAGTCAGCATGCCCGGATCTGGTCGGGCAGCGGCTCGTCCGGCCCGACGCCGTGGCCGAGGAGGAGGCGTACGACGGCCCTGGGATGATCTTATGTCCGTCAGTGCGGTTGGTTAGCATGCGCGGCGATGATGTTTCTATTCCCCTCCCTGCGGCTACGCCGCGCCGCCCGTAGACACTTCGGCTGGCAGAAGCTTCGAGCTACGCAGATGCGCGCGATGCGCGCGCTGCTGGCGGGCCGCGACACGCTGGTCGTGCTGCCAACCGGGGGCGGAAAGTCTGCCGTCTACCAGGTTCCCGCCACGCTGCTGCGCGGCCCCACGGTGGTGATCTCCCCGCTGCTGGCATTGCAGCAGGACCAGATCGGCAACCTCAACGAGCGGGCGGATCCTGCTTTGCGCGCTGTTCGGATCAGCTCCGCGGAGAGCCCGAGCAAGCAGGCCGCGGCGCTGGCCGAGCTGCGCTCGGGTGCCGCGAAATTCCTGTTCATCACGCCGGAGCAGCTCAGTTCCCCGGAGCGGCTGGCCGAGGTCCGCGCGCTGCGTCCGGCGCTGGTGGCGGTTGACGAGGCGCACTGCATCTCGTCGTGGGGGCATGATTTCCGCCCCGACTACCTCACACTCGGCCACCTCATCCGCGGCCTGGGACGCCCGCCGGTCGTGGCGTTGACCGCCACGGCATCGCCGCCGGTGCGCGAGGACATCACCGCGCGGCTCGGCATGCGCAAGCCGCGGCTGGTCCTGTCCGGGTTGGACCGTCCGAACCTTTTCGTGGCGGCGGCGCACTGCCCCAGCGAGGACTACCGCTGGCGCAGGCTGCTCACCCTGCTCAAGGAGACCGACCCGCCCGGCATCGTGTATGTGCCGACCAGGCGCGCCGCCGAGGAACTCGCGGAACGGCTGTCCGACGCGGGTTTTCCCGCACAGGCATACCACGGCGGTATGGCGGCCGGGGTGCGTCACCGCCGCCACGAAGACTTCCTCGCCGACCGGGTGCCGATCATGGTCGCCACGTCGGCGTTCGGCATGGGCATCGACAAGCAGAACCTCCGCTGGGTGGCGCATGTGGCGCTGCCCGACTCACCGGACAGCTACCTGCAGGAGATCGGGCGGGCCGGGCGCGACGGTGAGCCGGCCCGGGCGTTGCTGCTCTACCGAGCCGAAGACGTTGCCCTGCAACGTTTCTTCAACGGCGGCGCGCCTGAACTGAAAGAGCTGCGAGCGGTCGCGGCGGTCCTGCACAATGGCCCGGTGACGCGCAGCGCGCTGGCAAAGGCCACCGGCCTGGGGCAGCGCAAGGTCGCCAGCCACATCGGTCTGCTTGAGCAGGTCGGTGCGGTGGCGACAGGCGCCAAGGGCGAGCTCACCGTCCCTCGGTATGCGCCCCTGCCCGATCAGGCGGCTCGGGAGGCGCTGGCCGAGTACGCCCGCTATCAGGCGGGGCAGCGTTCCCGCACCGACATGATGCGCCGCTTCGCCGAGAGCCGGGGCTGCCGTGTGCAGTCACTGCTGGGCTACTTCGGAGAGCAGCTGAGCCGTCCCTGTGGGCACTGCGACAACTGCCACGGCGGCACCTCCGAGGTGATCCCGGGCGACGGGCCGTACCCACTGCACAGCACCGTTCGGCACGCCAAATGGGGATCAGGCATGGTCCTCGGCTACGAGAAGGACCGGATGACCGTGCTCTTCGACGATGTGGGCTACAAGACCCTGTCGGTCTCCGTCGTGCAGGCCCAGGGCCTGCTGGCGCTCGAGGCGAACCGCGGCTGAAGCCGCGGACAGGCAGTCCGCGTCCTCGGGCCGCAGGTTGACCGGCCGACGCCGCGTAGGGCGCGACGCAACGGGTAAGCGGCCGCGGCGAACAGACGACGGGACGGCAGGTGCCGGTGGAAACGACGGAGTTGCGGGTACCCGGCGTCGGCGGCTCCAGCGCGGAGGAGAGCCTCGATCGACCGATCGCGACGAGGGTGGCGGGCGACCAGAACGCAGGATTCTTCCGCCCCAAGGCGGGCTTCGGCGACCCGCGGGGACCCGGCGGGGTGCTGATCGAGGCCTACCGCTGGGGCAACCTGACCGGCGGCAGGGCCAGCCGGGCCTTCTCCCTGATGCTGCTGCTGCCGTTCATGCTGAGCAACATCGCGATCTGGATGCTGCCGCCGGCCGCGCCCGGCCCCGGGGCGGTCGCCCGCGCGGCCTGCCGGCTGCTGGCCGGGACCCTGACCGCGATGTACGTGCTGTCGGTGACCGGCGTGGCGATCGACCTGGTCGCCTGGCAGTGCGCCGCCGACCCCCGGTGCACCGACGGCCGCTGGCCGATCTCCTGGATCGCCGACGTGCAGCCGGGTCAGCGCGTGGCGCTGGCCGCCCTGGTGCCGATCGCCGCCGTCGCGGTCGTCTGGTGGCTCGGCGCGCGGTCGTGGCGGCTGTCCGAGGACGCCTCTGCCACAGCCGCGCCGGCTGGTCTCGGCGCGTTCCGGCTCGACGACCACGACTTCTGGGACAACCGGATCCTCCTGCGCCGGCTGCGCGAACTGCACGTCGCGATCGCCCTGGGCGCCGTCGACGTCGTCCTGCTCAGCGTGATCGCCCCGCATGACAACCGGGGGGCCGGCTACGGCCTGGTCGCCCTCACCGTCGCCGTCATGGTCGCCGCCACGGCGTTGCTCTGCCGCCCGGCCCGGCCCGGCCACCCGCACGACCGGCGGCTCGGACTGGCCAGTCGTACCGTGCTGGTGGCCATGCTGGTGGTCACCGCGCTGACCCTCGGTTACGCCGCCCTGCCCCGGTCCCGGTGGATCCCGGGGGCCGAGTTGCCCGGCTACGGCTCCCTGGTCGCCTGGCTCTACGTGAGCCAGGTCGTGCTGCTGCTCATCCTCAGCGCGGTCGTGGTCCGCCGGCCGAGGCGGACGAGGACCGCGACGTTCCTCGGCGGCCTGGGCGCCCCCGTGGTCATCACCTTCGCCATCGGCCTCGGGGTGGCGTTCGCGTCCGCCCTCGTCTACACGGCCTCCGACTATCTCGACCGGGACGTCAACCCGACACCGCGCCGCCTGCTGCCGGCCGGGGTCCCACCGCTGCTACCGCCGCTGGCCTACCGGTGGGCCGCGATGGGCTTCTTCGTGGCCCTGCTGGTGACCGTGGTCGCCGCCCTCCTGCGCAGCCTGCTGACCAGGAGGCACCGGCGGCGGGTGGCGATGGAGATCCTGCGCCGCGACTTCCCGGACGCCCCGCCGAAATCGCACCCGCGGGTCCGCACGGTGTGCAACGCCATCGCCCAGGCGCAGCTCACCGACCGGAGTTGGCCACTGCCCGCCGCGTACGCGGTCATCTTCGTGCTGATCCTCGGCTCCGCGGGACTGTCGCTTGCGGGCATCGGGCCGCGCGATCTGAGCCTCCGCATCGGGGGAGAGTCGCTGGCCCGAGCGACGGTGTTCATCAGCCACCTGGGCACCAACCTGGCCGGGCTCTTCGCCATCGCGATGGCGGTCGCCGCGCTGCTGACCCACAAGCCGAGCGCGCGTACCCGCTTCGTCGGAGTGCTGTGGGACGTGGCCACGTTCTGGCCGCGCGCCGCCCACCCACTCGCCCCGCCCTGCTATTCCGAACGCGCCGTACCGGAGCTCACCCGACGGATCCGGCACCTGACCAGCCACGACGGAACCCTGGTCCTCTCCGGGCACAGCCACGGCGCGGTCCTGGCGGCGGCGACCGTGCTGCAACTGCAGCCCGCCTGCCTCGACCGGATCGCGCTGCTGACCCATGCCTCTCCGGCGCGCCGCCTCTACAGCAGGCTCTTCCCCGCGCACCTGGGCCACGCCACGCTGTGCGACATCGGCGACCGGGTGAGCTGGCGCTGGCTCAACCTGTGGCGGGACACCGACCCGATCGGTGGTTGGATCTTCGCCCCGGACCCGGGCCGCTCGATCGCCGGGAGGCCGACCGACCCGGCTGATCCGGCGAACATCGTGGATCGGCGGCTGCGTGACCCGCACGGGTTGCCGGCCCCGCCGGACGACACCGTGCCGCCACCGGTCCAGGGACACCGGTTCGGCCCCGACGACGACTTCGAGGCCGCCGTCCGCGACCTGGTGGCGCGACTGCGGGCGACCTGACTGGGACCTGAACCGGTAGGGCCTTCAGGAATCACGGATTGCCGGGGGCCGCACGGCGCGCCACGTAGACGGCGTCCGGCTCGCCGCGCGGCACCTCGACGAGGTGGGTGTCGACCGGACCGATGACCGCCTCGAGCCGGGCGGCGTACGCCGGCGCGGCCGAGGCGCTCCAGACGGCCAGCACGCCGTCGGCTGCGAGCCGGTCGCGCAGCAGGGCGGTGCCCGCGTCGTCGTACAGCGCGACGTTGGGCTGGAAGACGGTCCAGTCGGGGCCGTTGTCGATGTCGAGGCAGATGGCGTCGAAGACCTCCCGGGTGGTACGAAGCCAGGCCAGGAGGTCCTCGTTCACGATCCGCACCCGGGCGTCGTCGAGCGCCCCTCCGCTGTAGGCGGCCAGACGGTGGCGGTGCCAGTCGATGAGCGTCTCCTCGATCTCCACCACCACGATCTCCGCGGGCACACTGGAGGCCGCGGCCTCGGCCAGCGAGAAGCCCACCCCCAGTCCGCCGATCAGCACCCGCGCCCCGGGCCGTACCAGGTTGAGCGCCTCGCGCACGAGCAGCCGCTCCGACGCTCCGGCCCGGGTGTCCATCAGGAACACGCCGTTGTCGACGATCTCGAAGTGCCCGCCGGATTGTCGAAGCACCAGCTCACCCCGGTCGGTCACCACCCGCTCGACTACGGTAACCGCCTCGTTCACCAGGCCAATCTATGGCACCGGGCTCTCCCGAGCCCGCGATATTCCAGAGGCCGGCCTGCCGGCGGGCGGGCTGCCCGTTCACCGGCTCTCGCCGGTCGGGGACCAGTCGGCGTTGGCCCCGCAGACGACCAGGCAGGCGTGGTCGCCGGGGACCTGGCCGGCCAGCCAGGCCGCGAACGCGGCGGCGCCGGCCGGTTCCACGGCCAGCCGGAACTCCTCCCAGAGCCGATCACGAGCGGCGATGATCTGGCGATCGTCGACGAGGGCCAGCTGCGGGGCGGTCGCCCCGAGGATCGCGTACGGGATCCGCCCGACCCGGCTCGCGCCGAGCGCGGACGCGGCCACCGAGTCGACCGGGCTGTCGACCGGCTGTCCGGCGGCCACCGCGGCGTGCAGGCTGGCACACCCGGCCGGCTCCACACCGACGACGGCGCGCGCCCCGACCGCCAGGCTCACCCCGGCGATCAGCCCGCCGCCGCCGACGGCAACCGCCACGGTGTCGCAGTCCGGCGCCTGGTCCACGATCTCCAGGCCCACCGTGCCCTGCCCGGCCACGACGTCGGGGTCGTCGTACGCGGGCAGGTAACGCAGTCCCTGCTCGGCGGCGTACGTCCGGGCGGCGAGTTCGGCCTCGGCGTACGACCGGCCGTGCCGGACCACGTCGGCACCGGTCGCGGCGATGCGCCGTTGCTTGGCCGGTGGCACCGTCTGCGGCACGTAGATCGTGGCCCGGACGCCGAGCAGCCGGGCGCCGGCGCCCACGCCGAGCCCGTGGTTGCCGCCCGAGGCGATCACCACCCGGCCGGTGCCCGGCCCGCTCAGCAGCGCGTTCAGCGCGCCGCGGACCTTGAACGAGCCGGTGAGTTGCAGGTGTTCCAGCTTCAGCGTCAGCCGGCGGCCGTCCACGTCCGCTTCCAGTACGGGCGTACGCCGGATGTGCGGCGCGATCCGCTCGGCGGCCCGTCGGACGTCCTCGGCCGCCGGCAGTGTCGCCGCCCCGATCTGTGCGTGTCGGATCATGCTCCTACTCTGCCCGTCCTCGGCCCATAAGCTGGAGCGGGACTTGCTAACGGGAAGTAAGGAACGCTAATGGGACTGGACGTGGAGCGGCTGCGAGTCCTCGTCGAGGTCGTCCACGCCGGCTCGATCGCGGCGGCGGCCAAGCGCATGGGGTTCACCGCCTCGGCCCTGTCCCAGCAACTGGCGAAGCTGGAACGGGAGGTCGGCGATCGCCTCGTCGACCGCGGACCCGGCGGGGTACGGCCGACCGCGACCGGCGAGCTGCTGGTCCGGCACGGGGAACGTGTCCTCGGCGCTCTCCACGACGCCGAAGAGGCCGTCCGGGGCGCCCGCCGGCTGCCCCGTGAGCACCTGTCCGTCGGCACGTTCGCCAGCGCCGGTAAGGCGCTCGTCCCCACCGCACTGGCCACGTTCCGCCGCGCCCACCCGCAGGTGCGCCTCACCCTGCTGGACATCGAGCCGCCCGACGGGTACGGCCTGGTCACCTCCGGCGACCTCGATCTGCTGATCACGCATCGCTACCCCGACGTGCCGCTGCCGCCCGCCACCGGCCTGCACCGGGCGCACCTGATGGCCGACCCGCTGCGGCTCGTGCTGCCCACCGGCCACCGCCACGCCGGCACCGACCGGCTGACGTTGGCCGGGCTCGCCACCGACGAGTGGATCTCCGGCGGGCCCGGGGTGCCCAACCGGGTGGCCCTGGACGGGACGGCCCGACGGGCCGGCGTGGAGCTGCGCGTGTCCTACGAGACCCGGGACTACGCGGTCACCCTCGCCCTCGTCAGCGCCGGCATCGGCGTCGCCGTCGTCCCGGGCACCACCCTGCGCTCCGCCGAACCGGGTGACTACGTCGTCCGCGACCTCGACCAGCCGATCGCCCGCGACATCTTCCTCGTGCACCGCCCGCGCCCACGGCCACCCGTCTCCGACATGGTCGCCCGTCTCCAGGGCGTCGCCTGACCGGCCACCCCCTCCTCGAGTTTGGCGAGCCCGAGCCGGGGAAAGGGCAGCGCGCCGTGGGAGAGGAGTACCGGGTGCCGGCGGACGTGGACCCTGGGTGTGAGCTGTGCACCGAGAGTCTGCCGGGCGGCTGGGTGTTGGCGTACCGGAACGGTGACGGACCAGGTGAAGGTACGCGAGAGACGATGCTGACCCTGGGCAACGGGTACCTGGCCACCCGGGGGGCGGCTCCAGAGGCCTGGGCCGACGGGGTCCACTATCCCGGCACCTACCTGGCCGGTTTCCACAACCGGCTCTCCGGCACCGGCCTGCCGGACGGCACGGAGAGCATCGTCAACCTGCCGAACTGGCTGCCGTTGACGTTCCGTCCCGCCGGCGGGGACTGGCTCGCACCGGGGCAGGGGCACCGCGTGCACGAGCACCGGGCGCTGGATCTGCGGTGCGGGCTGTACCGCCGGGAACTGCTCGTGGTCGACCGGGACCAGCGGCGGACCCGGATCCGCCAGCGACGACTGGTGTCGATGGCGAATCCCCATCTGGCGGCGCTGGAGACGAGCATCGTCGCGGAGAACTGGTCGGGCCGGTTGGAGATCAGGTCGGGCATCGACGGTCGGGTGGTCAACGCGAACGCGCCGGCGGAAGCGGGCGGTTGCGGCCGGCACCTCACCGACGTGGCCACCGGCGAGGACGACGGGGAGACCATCTGGTTGACGGCGGTGACCACCTGCGCACGGCACCAGGTGGCCGTCACCGCGCGCACCAGAATCACCGACACCAGCGTCGCCCACAGCAGGCCGGCCGCCGTCCACGAGCCGGACGACGTGAGTCAGATCATCGGGATCGACGTGACGCCCGGCGAACCGGTCTGCGTGGAGAAGACCGTTGCGGTGTTCTCCACCCAGGACCTGGCGGTGTCCGAACCGTTGACGGCCGCACTCGAAGAGCTGCGCTACGCCGGGACGTTCGGCACCTTGCTGGCCGAGCACGCCGCCGCCTGGGCCCGCCTGTGGGAGCGTTTCCGGCTCGATGTCGGCGAGGAGCACGCCTGGCAGTTGTCGGTACGGGTGCAGACTTTCCATCTGTTGCAGACGCTGTCGCCGCACACCCTCGATCTGGACGCGGGCGTGCCCGCGCGAGGGCTGCACGGCGAGGGCTACCACGGACACATCTTCTGGGACGAGCTGTTCGTCTACCCGTACCTCAATCTGCGGTTCCCGGAGCTGACCCGGGCCCTGCTGAAGTACCGGCACCGGCGGCTGACCGCGGCGCGGCGGCAGGCGGCCGCGGCGGGCATGGCAGGTGCGCTGTTTCCCTGGCAGAGCGGTGACAGCGGCCGGGATGAGAGCCCCGACTGTTCGCCATCCCCCGTGACCGGACAGTCGGTGGACGACTACACCGGCCGGCAGCAGCACGTCAACCTGGCCGTGGCCTACTGCGTGTGGCGGTACTGGGAGACGACCGGTGACCTGTCCTTCCTCGCCGGGTGCGGGCTGGAACTGCTGACCGAGACGGCGCGGCTCTGGGCCGGACTGGCCACCTACCGGCCGTCCGACGACCGGTACGACATCCGCGGCGTGATGGGACCCGACGAGTACCACGACGGGTACCCGGGCCGGCCCGGCCAGGGCCTGGACAACTCGGCGTACATCAACGTGATGGTCGCCTGGGTGCTCGGCCGCGCCGACGAGGCCACCGCGATCCTCAGCCGGCATCCCGGCATGATGCCCTGGCCCGACGTCGCCGCGACGGACGACGAATGCCGCCGGTGGCGATACATCGCGCGCCGACTACGGCTGGCCTTCCTCGACGACGGGATCCTCGCCCAGTTCGAAGGGTACGGCGATCTGGCGGAACTGGACTGGGACCGGTACCGGCGGCGGTACGGCGACCTGCGGCTGCTGGGGTCGATGCTGCAGGCCGAGGGCAAGGACCCGAACCGCTACAAGATCTCCAAGCAGGCCGACGTGCTCATGCTGCTCTACTTGTTCAGCGCCGGCGAACTCGCCGGGCTGGTGCGGGGCCTCGGCTACGAGTTCGATCCGGCCCGGATCCCCGCCACCGTCGACTACTACCTGTCCCGCACGGCACACGGATCCACCCTGAGCCGGGTCGCGCACGCGTGGGTGCTGGCCCGGACGGACCGTCGTCAATCCTTCGAGATGCTGCTGACCGCGCTCGGCACCGATCTCGCGGATCCGGAGCACAGCTCGACGCGGAACGGCATACATCTCGGCGCCACCGCCGGAACGCTGGACATCCTGCAACGGTGCTACACCGGACTGGAGGTCCGCGGCGACATGCTCCGGCTCAACCCGCTGCTGCCCGACGGGCTCGATGGGCTCGACTGCGTGATCCGTTATCAGAACCAGCTGATTTCCCTGCACGTGGATCACGAGCGGTTGCAGATCTGCGCCGCCCCCGGAGCGGACCAGCCCGTCCAGGTGGCCGTTTGGGGCAGGTCGTTTTCGCTCGCTCCCGGCTCGACCGTCACCGTCGAGCTGGACCCTCCGCCCGGGGCGGCAGCGTGACCGCCGCGCACGCTCAAGCTCTCGCCGGCCGGCGCCGGCGACGGCGGGAATGACCGGTGTCTCGTCGGGTAAGCGGGCGGCGACACGCGAGGAGAGCGACATGACCCAAACCGTTCCCGACGTGATCGTCCGCTACTACCAGTTGACGGCCGAGCCCGACGTCGACGCCTTCGTCGGCTGCTTCACCGACGACGCGATCGTCGCCGACGAGGACCGGACCTACGAGGGCCCGGCGGCGATCCGGGCCTGGCGCGAGCGGACCGCGGCCGAGTTCGACTACAAGGCCATACCGGAGGCCGTCGAGGAAGAGGCCGGTGGCAACCTGGTCGTCACGACGCTGGTCACGGGCACGTTTCCGGGCAGCCCGGTCCGACTGCGCCACCGGTTCACGCTGCGCGACGGGCTGATCGGCGCCCTGGACATCCGGCCGTAGGGCAGCCGTCCCGGCCTCGCCTACAGCCGGTGGCGGACCCAGACGTTGGGTTCGACGTAGACGGCGTGGTCGTGCGCTACGTCGCAGTGCACCGGCAACAGGGCTCCTGGTACGAGCACCGGCCCGCTGGCGTCGAACGGCAGGCCGGTCCAGGAGCGCCACTCGGCGAGCGTCCCGCTGATCATCATCGACCGGGTGGCGACCCGCTCGATGCGCCCGCCCGCCCGTACGTGCACCCGCAGCCACGGGTCGACGGGCAGGCCGTCCTCGCGGACCTGCGCCGCGTACGCGGTCATCGGCAGCTCGGGGCGGGTGTGCTTGCCGCTCGGGCGGACCGGGGCGACCAGGGTGTCGTAGCCGAGTTCGGCGACGGCCTGCCGCATGGCGGCGAGCATCAGGGCGGAGAGCCCGGCGGCGCGCCGGTCGGGCCGGATGCAGATCTCGATGGCCGAGACGATGTTCGGGGTCGCGCCGGTGAGCCGGGTGATGGCGGCCCGTTGGATCACCCGGTCCCAGCCGCCGTCGGGAAGCTCCGGCTCCGTCCAGCGCAACGGCACGGCGTACGCCCGGGCGACGGCGCGACCGGGCTCGGCGGAGTCGACGGCCGCGAACACGAACTCCGGGTAGAGGTCGTGGGCGACGTTGTAGTACACCGCGCCCATCGGGTCCCAGAGCATGAACTGCGGCCACGCCCCGTCGAAGTCCCGGTGCAGCAGGGGGGCGAGGTCCGGCCGCTCCGCCAGGCTCACGATGTCGATCGTCACGGCGGAAACCTAGAGCGCCTGGCCGTGCACCGCACCCCGATTTAGCGGCCTGGCTTGACCGGCCGCGTTGCCATCACCGCGGGCTTTCGTCCGCCCTCCAGGTCAGCGGGTCAGCCGCAAGAACTTCTCCCACGACCCCACGACCGTCCGACTGGCGATCAGTGGGGAGGCGCCGGCGTTCTCCGCGCTCACGTAGCGGTTGTTCGCGTTGGCCAGCAGGCTGACCGTGCCGTCGGCGTTGGTGATGATCCGGAACTTCTCCCAGGCGCCGATCGCGGTCCGGTTGGCGATCAACGCGGACGCACCGGCGCTCTCCGCCGTGACGTAGCTGCCGTTGACGCGCGCGCGGAAGGCGACGAACCCGCCGCCGGCGTCGACCTGGTCGAACTGCTCCCAGTTGCCGGCAGCCGTCCGGTTGGCGATCAGCGGCGAGCTGCCGGCGTTCGCGGCCGTGACGTACCGGAGGTTCACGGTGGCGAGCAGGTGCACCAGGGCCGGCGGCGCGACGAACCTGAATTTCTCCCAGGGGCCGATGGCCGCCCGGTTGGCGATGAGCGGCAAGGTGCCGGCCTTCTCCGCGGTCACGTAGCGGTTGTTCGCGTTGGCGACGAGGCTGACCGTGCCATCGGCGTTGGTGATGATCCGGAATTTCTCCCAGGGGCCCACCTTCGCCCGGTTGGCGATGAGCGGGGAGGCACCGGCATTCTCCGCCGTGACGTATCGGCCGTTCTCGCGGGACCGGTATGCCACGAACCCGCCGCCGGCGTCGACCTGGTCGAACTGCTCCCATGGACCGATGGCGGTCCGGCTGGCGATCAGCGGGGAGGTGCCGGCGTCCGCCGCGGTCACGTACCGGTTGTTGACCGTCGCCAGGAGGCCGGTCGCCGGACCGCCGAGCAGGCGAGCCAGCGCCGCGTGGTCGCCGTTGAAGACGTCCAGATCGGGCGTGGAGAAACCTGAGGTGGGGATGGACGTGCCCGCGGCGTGCTGCCAGATGGCGAAGGACGACCACCCGGCCGGCAGCGGCGGCGGATTCTGCGAGTAGTTGGCGATGAACAGCGGGTTCGCCGCGAAGGTCGTGTTGCTGGCCGTGCAGGGGTTCCACCAGTTCGTGTTGGTGTAGATCATGGCCTGCCGGCCGGTGCGTGCGGCGATCTCGGTGACGAAGTCGCGGACCCACGTCACCAACTGGGCGGGCGTCATGTTGTAGCAGTCGTTCAGGCCCCAATCAACCCGAGGCCACTCGAGGTCCAACATCGGCGGCAGCGTGCGTCCATCGGCGACGTACGGGGCGAAGTCGAGCAGGACGCCGGCCTGCTGCTTGCCGCTGCTGAGATCCGGGCGGGCCCGGTGGTACGCCCCGGTGTAGAGGCCGTTGGCTCGGGCGCCGGCGTAGTTGGTGGCGTAGTACGGATCAGGATTGTTGTGCGGCACCGGTTGGCCGTCCTGCTCGCTGGCGCGGATGTAGGCGAACGATGCGCCGCCCCCCGCCAACGCGGCCCAGTCGAGCGAGGGCCCCTGGAAATAGGACACATCGACGCCCTTGATCGGGTATCCGGTGGGCGTGGGCAGTGCCCGTGCCGGCGCGGCAATCCCGACCAGTCCCCCCAGCCCCAACGCCGCACCCAGCAGAACCGCCAGACTTCTGCGTGCCATGGTTCGCCTCCACCACCAGGGGCGCTACGCGTCCGTACGGAGCGTAACGGTGCGCACGGCGCGAGAGAATCGGCCGACGGTCCATGGTTGAGTCCGCGGACCGGTCGCAGTATCAGCTGCTTCGCCTGGCCCTGCCGGCACGAGGCGACCGTCGGCTTGACCCGCCGCCAGTAGGCGTCGATGCCGCCCTCGAGCGCGAGCCGGATCAGGCAGGCGCACACCAGCCGGCGGTCACGGCGGTCGCGCCTGCTGGGTACCGGCTGGTGGCTGGTCGCCGGCCGGGAGGGGCAGCCCAGTGTTGCCGCTCGGCTGGCCGGGATCGCCGACACCAGCCTGACCGGATGGAAATGTCGGCTCCCTCGAGTTCTTCACATAGCGTCGGGCGCTATGAACGAGGTCAACGAGGATCCCACTCGCTCCGCCCCTCCTGTCCGGCGGTTTGCCGGGATGCACCTGATCTCCGGAGACGACGTCGCGGAGATCCCGATCCGGAACGCGGTCGACGCCTTGGAGACCGCCCTCCGCGGCGGCCTCGATCCCGAGCAGGACACACCCCGTTCCCGGGTGACCACCCAGGCCGGCGAACTGCTCGTCATGCCGTCCACCCAGGGAACCTTCTCGGGCGTGAAGCTGCTCTCCAGCACCCCGGACAATCCCCGCCACGGACTACCGCTCATCCAGGGCGCCTTCATCCTCTTCGAAGGTCCCGAGCAACGTGCGGCCGCCATCATCGACGGTGTCGCCCTGACAAACCTGCGCACCCCCGCGGTCTCCGCGCTCGCCGTACGACACCTCCTGCCCGGCAAGGGGGCCGGCCCGCTCCGGCTCACGGTGTTCGGTACCGGACCGCAGGCGCGCGGCCACGCGGAGGCGATGCTCGCGCTGCACGAGATCAGCGAGGTCTCGCTCGTGGGACGCGACAGCGCACGCCGCGACCGTCTCGCCGCGCACCTCGCCGACACCGGCGTCCCGGTACGGGTGTCCGGCCCCGACGCGTCCGCAGCGGCGGTGGCGCAGGCGGACATCATCTGTTGCTGCACGAGTGCACCGGCGCCGCTCTTCGACGGCACTCTGGTCAAGGCGGACGCCGTTGTCGTCGCGATCGGCTCACACTCCCCGCGCATGCGTGAGGTCGACGACCGGCTCGTCAACCGCGCGAGCGTCGTCGTCGAATCCCGCGCCAGCGCGTTACGCGAGGCGGGCGACGTCGTGATCCCCCTGGCCGCCGGCGTCGTGCGCGAGGAGGACCTGTACGCGCTGCGCGACGTCGTGACCGGCAGCGCGCAGCTGTCCACCGGTGGACCCAGGCTGTTCAAGGGGACCGGCATGCCGTGGCAGGACCTCGTCGTCGGCGCCGAGATCTACCGCAGCTACGTCACCGCGCACGACGGTGCCCCTTGATACGGCGAGGTGCGGTGTCACCCCTCAGCCTGCCATCGGCTCGACCTGGAACCCGCCCCTGTCGTCGAACCGGACTTCGTACAGCCGGTCGAATCCATCGGCCTGCCGAGGGCGTCGGAGCCGCTTGAGCGTGTCATACAGCCCAACGTCCGGCACCCGGG
>NZ_JAEVHJ010000130.1:0-17046 GCF_016802855.1 Micromonospora sp. ATA51
GCTCCGGACGGCGGAGAGGCAGGGGTGCCCGGGCACCGGGCAGCGGGTGGCCCGGGTGTCCCGGCAGGCCGCCGCCGCGTCGCCGAGCCGGACCGTCGGCACCCGGTACGGCCCCCACTGTCCGAACGGGACGGTCGGGGCGAAGAGGCTGACCACCGGCACCCCCAGCGCCGCGGCCAGGTGCGCCGGGCCGGTGTTGCCGACGACGAGCGCGCCGGCTCGCGCGATGATCGCGGCCAGCTCGCCGAGTCCGGTGCGGCCGCCGAGGTCGACCCCGCCGGCGGCGGCGACCCGCGCGGTCAGCTCCCGCTCGTCCGGGCCGCCGGTGACCACCACCCGGTACCCGGCGGCGTGGAGCACCCGGACGATCCGGACGGCCAGCTCGGGCGGGCAGGCCCGGGTCTCGACCGAGGACCCGGGGTGCAGCACCACGTAGCCGGGCTCGCCGGCACCGGCCGGGGCGCCCGGCAGCCGGTCCTCGCGCAGCCGCAGCCCCGGCCCGTCGTCGGGGGCCAGGGCGAAGCCGGCGGCGGCGGCGAGGGACAGCGCCCGCTCCGGTTCGGGTACGCCGACCGGTACCTGGTGGCGGACGTCGAGGAGGGTGCCGGGGTAGTCGTCGCTGATGGCGCTGATGCGGGCTACGCCGGCCATGCGGAGCAGCAGGGCCAGCGGCAGTGGGGACTGGTGGAAGGAGGTGAAGATGACGGCTTCGTCGGCGGCGACCTGGGTGAGGCGGGTGGTGAGGTGGCGCATGTCGTCGGGGTCGACGGGGGCGGGGTGGCCGTCGATCCAGGGCAGCGGCCATTCGATGATGTCGTCGACGCCGGGGAGCAGGTGGGCGGCGGCCCGGCCGCGGGGGCCGCAGAGCAGGACCACCCGGTCGGCGCCGGCGGCGACGGCGCGGATGCCGGGGCCGGTGACCAGCACGTCGCCGGCGGCGTCGCTGCGTACCACCAGCACCGTGCCCCGCCGCCGGGCCGGCGCGGTTGGGGCCACCAGGCCGATCCGGTCCAGGATCTGCGCCACCGCCGCGGGCAGGTCGCCGACGACCGTGGGCGCCGAGGCCACCTCGGCCGGTCGGGTGGCCGGGGTGGGGACCATGATCCCCGCGGCGCCGGCCGCCGCGGCGGCGTCCATGTCGGCGCCGATGTCACCCACCATGACGCACCGGGTCGGGCTGGTGCCCAGCGCGCGGGCGGCGGCGTGCACCAGACCCGGCGCGGGCTTGCGGCAGGCGCAGCCGTCCCGCTCGCCGTGCGGGCAGATCTGCCAGGCGTCGAAGGGCCCCAGCAGTTCCTCCACCCGCGTGTTCACCCGGCGCAGCTCGTCGTGGGTGAACAGGCCCCGGGCCAGCCCCGACTGGTTGGTCACCACGGCCAGCCGCAAGCCGGCGGCCCGCAGCCGGTCCAGGGCCTCCCGGGCATCCGGCACGGGACGGACCTTCTCCGGGTCGCCGTTGTAGGGCACGTCCTCGACGAGCGTGCCGTCCCGGTCCAGCAGCACCGCGTCGAAGAGCCCCGGCGGGAACCGGCCAGGACCCGGGTCAACCCGGGCTGACCTGCACTGATCCCGCTCGTGGTCCCCTCGCACGGCGGGCGGGTTCCCGACCCCCCGAGGAGTAAACATCATCTTCGGCGGAGCCGACTCCACCGGCACCCCGGCGCCCGGGGGGTCCGTCGCACCACTCCGCCGTCCGGTGCGGCGTTACCCGCCGCCGCCGAGAAGCTAACCCGGCGGCCGCGTTAGCGGCGGTCCGGGCGGGGGTATGGGATTGCGGTGGCGATTGTGGAGAAAGTGATCGACGCGTCCCCGCAGCAGGTCTTCGACGTGCTGGCCGACGGGTGGACGTACAGCGACTGGGTGGTCGGCACCGCGCACGTGCGAAACGTGGAGGACACCTGGCCCCGGGTCGGCAGCCGGTTGCACCACCGGTCGGGGCCGTGGCCGTTCTCCCTGCAGGACTCCTCCACCGTGCTGGTCTGCGAGCCGCCGCGCAAGCTCGTCATCAAGGCGGGGCTCTGGCCGGCCGGCGAGGCGACGGTGGTGTTCACCCTCGATCCGGTGGGCGACGGCGCCACCCGGGTCCGGATCGGCGAGGACTTCGCCGCCGGGCCGCTGCGCTGGGTGCGCAACAAGCTGAACGACCTGGTGCTGCACCAGCGCAACAAGGAGACGTTGAACCGGCTCTCCGACATCGCCACCCGGCAGAAGGCCGACCGATGACGCAGCGGGTGGTCATCACCGGGGCGAGCGCCGGGGTGGGCCGGGCGATCGCCCGGACGTACGCGGCCCGGGGCGCCCGGTTGGGGCTGATCGCCCGGGGCGGGGCCGGCCTGGCCGCCGCCGAGCGGGACTGCCGCCGGCTCGGCGCCGCCGACGTCCGGACGCATCAGGTCGACGTGGCCGACGCGGGCGCGGTGCAGCGGGCCGCGGACGACGTGGTGCACCACTTCGACGGCCTGGACGTCTGGATCAACGACGCGATGGTGTCGGTCTTCGCCCCGACCTGGGAGATCACGGCGGCCGAGTTCCGCCGGGTCACCGAGGTGAACTACCTCGGCACCGTGCACGGCACGCTGGCCGCGCTGCGGCACATGCGGCCGCACGGCCGCGGCGCCATCGTGCAGGTCGGTTCCGCCCTGGCCTACCGCGGCATCCCGCTGCAGTCGGCGTACTGCGCCAGCAAGCACGCGGTGCAGGGGTTCAACGACTCGCTCCGGGCGGAGCTGCTGCACGACTGCCCCGGCGTACGGCTGTCCATGGTGCAGCTGCCGGCGGTGAACACCCCGCAGTTCTCCTGGGTACGCACCCGGTTGCCCCGGCACCCGCAGCCGGTCCCGCCGATCTTCGCGCCGGAGGTGGCCGCCCGCGCGGTGGTCTGGGCCGCGGACCACGGCCCGCGCGAGCTGAACGTGGGCGGCCCGACCTGGCGGGCCCGGCTGGCCAACATCCTCTTCCCCGGCCTGCTCGACCGGCAGCTGGCCCGCAGCGGGTACGACAGCCAGCAGACCGACACCCCCATCGACCCGGCCGAGTGGCGGGACAACCTGGACCGGCCCGGCGACGACGAGCAGGACTGGGGCGCGGAGGGAGTCTTCACCGGCCGGTCCCGCCGGCACTCGGCCACACTCTGGGTGAGCACGCACAAGCGGACGGCTTCGGTCCTCGCGCTGGGCGGGCTGGTCATGGCGGCCACCGGGCTGGCCCGCCGGTTACGCTGACCGACCGGCGTGACGACGCTGCGCCGCCTTCCAGGCGGGCGTCTGTGCGGACCGGGCGGAGACTACTGGCTATCCTCTCACGTGAACACTGTCGGCCGACCGAGGATGTCCGTGATGATCGAACCCGTGCAGTTGCCCGCTCCGTGGCGGGACGCACGCCTGACCGTCGTCGTTCCCACCTACAACGAGGCGGGGAACCTCCCGGTGCTGGTCGAGCGGCTCCTCGCCCTGCCGCTGCCGGGGCTGAAGGTGCTGGTCGCGGACGACAACTCCCCGGACGGGACCGGTGAGGTGGCGGACAAGCTGGCCATCGAGCACCCGGACCGCGTACAGGTGGTGCACCGCGCGGGCAAGGAGGGGCTCGGCCGGGCGTACGTGGACGGGATCGGTCGCGCGCTGGACGGCGGCGCCGAGTACGTGGCGCAGATGGACGCGGACCTCTCCCACCCGCCGGAGGCGCTGCCGGGCATGCTCGGTGCGCTGCTCTCCACCCAGGCCGGCGTGGTGATCGGCTCCCGCTACGTGCCCGGCGGGCAGCTGGACGAGAACTGGCCGCTCTACCGGCGGGCGCTGAGCGGTTGGGCCAACCTGTACGTGCACACGCTGCTGCGGGTGCGGATCCGTGACCTCACCGCCGGCTTCAAGATCTGGCGTGCCGACGCCCTGCGCGACATCGGGCTGGACCGGGTCCAGTCCAACGGCTACAGCTTCCAGGTCGAGATGCACTACCTCGCCACCAAGCTGGGGCACACCATCCTGGAGGTGCCGATCCGCTTCGAGGAGCGCCGCGAGGGCGCCTCGAAGATGACCACCGCCACCAAGATCGAGAGCGCGCTGATGCCGTTCAAGCTGCGCTCCCGGCACCGCAACATCCAGGGCTGAGCAGGAGTTCCCAGCCGACCCCGCCCCGCTTGCCGGGACGGGGTCGCCCCCTCAGCGGTAGACCGCCCGGTGCGCGGCGCCGATCATCCCGGCGTACAGCTCACCGGTGAGCGCGCGGTCGCGGGCCAGCGCGGCCCGGGCCGCGTTCGCGCCGGGCGCGCCGTGCACGCCGCCGCCCGGGTGGGCCGACGAACTGGCCAGGAAGAGCCGGTCCACCGGGGTGTCCGCCCGTCCCAGGCCGGGGATCGGGCGGAGGAAGAGCTGCTGGTACGCGGCCGCGGTGCCGCCGCCGATCGCGCCGCCGACCAGGCTCGGGTCGCCCTGCTCCAGGTCGGCCGGGCCGGCCACGTGCCGCCCCACGATCAGCGACCGGAAGCCGGGCGCGGCCTCCTCCAGCACCTCCTCCATCCGCTCGGCGTGTCCGGTGATCTCCTCGGCGCGCCACTGTCGCCGGAACGGCAGGTGGGTGTACGACCAGAGCGACTCCGTTCCGGGCGGGGAATGGGTCGGGTCGGCCAGCGACATCTGCCCGACCAGCAGGAACGGGTCGCGGGGCACCTCGCCCCGGGCGAGCGCGGCCGAGTAGGTGGTCAGGCCGTCCAGGTCGGCGCCGAGGTGCACGGTGCCGGCGGTGGCCACCGTCCGGTTCTTCCACGGCACCGGTGCGGAGAGCGCCCAGTCCACCTTGAGGGTGGAGCCGTCCCACTTGAAGTGGGCCAGGTCCTCCACGAGCCGGGGCGGCAGCGCCGCCGCGCCGACCAGGTCCAGGAAGAGCGCCGGGGCGGGGACGTCGGCCAGCACCGCCTTCCGGGCCCGCCAGGTGGCGCCGCCGGCGGTACGCACGCCCATGGCCCGGCCGCGGGCGGTGAGCACCCGGTCGACGCGGGCGCCGTAGTCGATCCGGCCGCCCCGCTCGACCAGCCGGGCCACCAGCGCGTCGGTGATCTTCTGGGACCCGCCGACCGGCACCGGCCAGCCGACCTGCTGGCCGAGCATGGTCAGCAACCAGCCGTACACGCCGGAGCCGGCCTCCTCTGGGGCGAGGTCGGTGTGCAGGGCGCAGCCGGCCAGCAGCGCCCGCCCGCCGTCGCCGTCGAAGAGTTCGTCGCCGAGCTTGCGGACCGGCACGACCAGGCGGCGGGCCAGCCGCAGCGCACCCGAGACCCGGAGCCGGCGCAGCAGGGTGAGCCCGCCGCGCACCGGCGGGAACGGCGTGGTGATGGTGTCGAGCATCGGCTCGGCCACCTCGCACCAGTCGGCGTACGCCTGCCGCCAGCGGTCCCCGTCGCCCGGGGCGAACGCCTCCAGCGAGGCGGCGGTGACGTCGAGATCCCGGTTGACCACCGCGGCCCGCCCGTCGGGCAGCAGGTGGGCCAGCACGTCGGGGGCGTGCGTCCAGGTCAGCCCGTACCGGCCGAGGTCCAGCCCGCGCAGCACCGGCGAGGCGTACCCGAGCGGATAGAACGAGCTGTAGAGGTCGCTGAGGTAGCCCGGGGCGGTCACCTCGGCGGAGCGAATGGCCCCGCCGGGGGTCTGCGTCGCCTCCAGCACCAGGACGTCCCAACCCGCGTCGGCCAGCAGGTTCGCGGCCACCAGGCCGTTGTGGCCGGCGCCGACGACGACGGCGTCCGCGCTCGGCGTGGCGGTCGTGGTCATCCGACCCGCCTACCCGGACGGTTACCGGGCGAAACGCGTTTGCCTTGCCAGGGCCGGGGCATCCACTGCCGCATGTACACGGTTGCGCAGCTCATCGGTGGAGTGTGGGGCGCGGGTGGCGCGGGAGGGGAGCTGGTCGTCCACGATCCGGCCGACGGCTCCCCGGTGACCACCGTGCCGGTGGCGACGGCGGACGAGGTGGCCAAGGCGGTCGAGGCCGCCCGGGAGACGGCGACGGAGTGGGCGGGGACCGCCCCGGCGGACCGGGCGGCGGGGCTGCACCGGGCCGCGGACGCGGTGGAGGCCGCCGCGGAGGAGCTGGCGCAGGCGACGACGGCGGAGATGGGCAAGCCGCTGGACGACGCGCGCGGCGGGGTGGCGGCGGGGATCGGCACGCTGCGACAGTACGCGGAGCTGGCGCCGGTACGCGGCGGCCGGACGCTGCACGGCGGCAGTCGTCCATCGACTTCATGGCTCCCGAGCCGCACGGCGTGGTCGCCGCGATCACCCCCTGGAACGACCCGGTGGCGGTCTCCTGCGGGCTGCTCGGCGCGGCCCTGGTCACCGGCAACGTGGTGCTCTACAAGCCGAGCGAGCGCACCCCGGCCACCGGCTGGCTGCTGGCGAAGGCCCTCGATTCGGCGCTGCCGGCCGGTGCGCTCTCCCTGCTGACCGGCGGTGGTGAGGTGGGTGCGGCGCTGGCCGGGCAGGCGGTGGACGTGGTGGCCCACGTCGGTTCCACCGCCACCGGCCGGCAGATCGCCGCCGCCGGGGCCCGCACCGGCGCGAAGGTGCTGCTGGAGAACGGCGGCAGCGACGCGCTCGTGGTGGACAGCGACGTCGACCCGGTCTGGGCGGCCGAGCAGGCGGCGCTCGGCTGTTTCGCCAACGCCGGGCAGATCTGCGTGGCGGTGGAACGGATCTACGTGCACCGGGAGGTGGCGGAGGACTTCGTCGACGCGCTGACGCAACGCGCGGAGGCGCTGACCATGGGCCCGGGCCGCGACCCGGGGACGCAGCTCGGGCCGCTGGTGGACCGGCGGCATCGGGACCACGTGCACGGGCAGGTCACCGCGGCGACTGCGGAGGGGGCGCGGGTGCGTACCGGCGGGACGGTGCCGGACGGGCCGGGGGCGTTCTACCCGGCGACGGTGGTGGCCGACTGCCGGCACGAGATGACGCTGGTCCGCGAGGAAACGTTCGGGCCGGTCGCCCCGGTGATCGTGGTCGACTCGTTCACGGAGGGGCTGCGCTGCGCCGCCGACTCGCCGTACGGCCTGGCGGCGACGGTGCTCACCGGGTCGATGAGTCACGCCCAGCGGGCCTGGCGGGAGCTGCCGGTCGGCACGGTCAAGGTGAACGCGGTCTTCGGCGGCGCGCCGGGCGGCGCCGCGCAGCCGCGCCGGGGCAGCGGACAGGGCTTCGGGTACGGCCCGGAGCTGCTCGACGAGTTCAGCACGGTGAAGACCGTGCACATCGAGGCGCCGGGCGGCGGCCGCTGGTGACGACGGGACGACGGGAGCCCGGGACCGCTGGTCCCGGGCTCCAATGGTCGGACGGTCAGCGGCGGGCGCGCGCCTCACGGGTCTGCTTGTCGTTCGCCTTCTGGATCGCCCTGACCAGCTCCGGCTTGGTCATCCGGGACCGGCCCGGCACGTCCAGCTTCTTGGCGACCTCCATCAGGTGCTCCTTGGGCGCATTCGCGTCCACGCCGGCGGCCGTCGGTGCCCGCCGCGCGGGGCCGCCCCCGGCTGCCTGCTGGTCGCTGGGGCCCTTGCGGCCCTTCGGCTCCCAGTGGTCGCCGACCTTCTCGAACTCGTGCTTCACCGCGGCGAACGCGGTGCGGTGCGCCCGCTGCCCCTCGCCGTAGGTCTCCACCGCCGAGTCGTGCGTCTTCTCCCACGTCCGCTGGGCCTTCTCCGGGGAGCGCCGCAGCGTGCTGGGCAGTACTTCGCGCCCGGGCATCTCGTCCTCCTCCGTCTCGATGGGTTACCCAATGGAGTTCCCGCACCGCCCGCCGGCAAACGGCACCGGTTTGTCGATTTTCCCGGCGGGGTACCGCCCGGGCCACCACGTACGGGGGTGCGCCCGGGCGGCGGAACACAGGGAGCGGTCATGGCAGCGACGACGGAACCGGCGGTCGGCGGTCGGCAGCCGGCCCGGATCCCCCGCCGGATGCGCCAGCTGAGCTGGGCCACCTGGCGCGGGGTGCTGGTCCGCAGCGGGCGGAACTTCGTCAAGGACAACTGCGCCGACTGGGCGGCGGCGCTCACCTACTACGGCGTGCTGGCGTTGTTCCCCGCCACCGTCGTGGTGGTCGCGCTGGTGGGGCTGGTCTCCGACGGCGAGCGCACCGTGGACACGGTGATCGACCTGGCCCGGGAGATCGGCGCCGGGTCGGTGGTCGGCAACGACGGCTTCGTCGACGTGGTACGCGGCGTGGTCGAGCAGCAGGGCTCGGCGAAGGTGCTGCTGAGCTTCGGTCTGCTCGGCGCGCTCTGGTCGGCGTCGGGCTTCATCGGGGCGTTCACCCGGGCCTCCAACGCCGTCTACGGGGTCGAGGAGGGCCGCCCGTTCTACCGGCTGCGCCCGCTGCAGATCGGCCTGGCCGGGGTGTCGCTGGTCCTGTTGGCGATCGTCGCCACCGGCCTGATCGTCAGCGGGCCGGTCACCGACGCGGTGGGCGACCGGCTGCACGCCGGCGGGCTGGCCCGGACGGTGTGGAGCGTCGCCAAGTGGCCGGTGCTGGCCCTGGTGGTGATGACCCTGCTCTCTCTGATGTTCTGGATCGCGCCGAACGTCCAGCAGCCCCGGTTCCGCTGGCTCACCCCGGGCGGGGCGCTCGCCCTGCTCGCCTGGGTGGTCGCGTCGTTCGGTTTCGGCCTCTACGTCGCCAACTTCGGCTCGTACGACGTGACCTACGGCAGCCTCGGCGCCGTCATCGCCTTCCTGGTCTGGCTGTACCTGTCCAACTGCGCGCTGCTGCTCGGCGTACAGGTCAATGCGGAGCTGCAGCGTGGCCGGGTGCTGCAGGCGGGCGGCGGGGACCCGGGCGAGCCGGTCCTGCCGCCCCGGGCGCCCGCCGATTCGTGACCGAATGACCGGCTCCCCGGCCCCGGTTTACCGGGGGCCGGCTCGGGCATGTCTGAAGGCATGGAACGTGGCAGCAGCAAGCACTCGCCGAGGGTCGACGACAACATGAGTCAGGAGGTCAGCGGCCTCGTGCAGGGGCCGGGGGCCGGTGGCTCGCGCGTCGAGGAGTCCCGCCAGCCGGAGCCGGCGGGCGAGGACCAGCCGGAGCCGAAGACGGTGACGGCCGGCGCGAGCCGCGGCGGCAACCCGCAGGGTATGAGCATGGACGACGTGGAGGGGCGCAGCCGCCTCGGCCGGTTCATCACCATGACGGCGCTGCCGGGCGACCGGGCGACGCTGATCGCCAACGCCCAGGAGAACGCGGCGCCGGCGGACATCATCGCCGCGTTGGAGGGGCTTCCCGAGGGCATCCGTTACCAGACGATTTCCGAGGTGTGGGCCGCACTCGGGCACAAGAACGAGACAACGCGCTGGTGACCGGATCGGCCCACGATCCGGAGACTCACCGGCGGGCAGAGGAGGATTCATGAGCGGCGTTATCGAGCACGTGGACGTCTCGGTCCCGATCCGGACCGCCTACGACCAGTGGACCCAGTTCGAGGAGTTCCTCCACTTCATGGAGGGTGTCCAGGAGGTGCGGCAGCTCTCCGACACCTTGACCCACTGGACGGTGGAGATCGCCGGGGTGAAGCGGGAGTTCGACGCCGAGATCACCGAGCAGTTGCCGGACGAGCGGGTCGCCTGGAAGTCCACCGGCGGCACCCAGCAGGCCGGGGTGGTGACGTTCCACCGGCTCGACGAGGGCAACACCCGGGTCACCCTGCAGATGGACTTCGAGCCGCACGGCGTGGTCGAGCAGGCCGGCGACAAGCTGGGGGTGGTCGACCGCCGGGCCAAGGGCGATCTGGCGCGGTTCAAGCAGTTCATCGAGCGGCGCGGTCAGGAGACCGGCGCCTGGCGCGGCAAGGTCGACCGGCCGACGCCCTGATCCCCTGACCCCCGAACCTGACGACTCCGATGGCCGCCGGTGCTCCGGCGGCCATCGCCGTGTGCGCCCGGCCGCCCGCGATCGGGTTGTCGGCCACGGCCGTTTGCGATCACCGCACCCGGGTACCGCTGGGGAATGACCGACAACGACAGCCACGTGTGGCGCGACGAGGACCGGACCCCGCTGCGCGAACTGGACCGGGCGATCGCCCGTTCCACGCTCGACGGGCAGGCCGACGACGCCACCGGCAACGACGCCGGTGAGGAGGCCGCGTTCGGGCACGGTCCCGAGGCGGTGGACCGCGGCGCCGGCCCGGAGGCGGAGCGCCGGGAGATGACGGACGCGGACCGGGCGTACCGGCCCTCGACGACCGGGCGGACCGGCCCCGACAGCATGTGAGGTGGGCGGGGCTCCGGTGGCGGGTGGCCGCGGCCCGGAGCCCAGCGCGCCACCGCCCGGGCGCGACTCCCCCGAAACGACAAAAAGTGAGGCCCGGACGGTCGAGAAACCGGACAGGTCATCCAGAATCGGCCGAACGGGTGACGGCAACGCCGGGGTCCGCGTAAGACTTTCGGGATGCAACAGGGCTCCGGCTTCCTCACCCCACGTCAGCGTCGCCTGGCCTGGCTCGGCTTCCTGCTCGCCGCCGTCCAGGCACCCGTCGCCGCGAAACTGGTCTCCGACGACTCCTGGCTGTTCAGCCTCTGCGTCGCGCTGATGGTGGCCACGGTGATCATCGCGGACGACGCCGGCCGGCGCCGTCCGGCAGGCGCCCCCTCCTCGGACTAGCCCTCCGCGCCGGGGCGCGCCTCGTGCCCCGGTCGCCCCCGGGTGCGGCGCCGCTCCTTCATCTCCGCCTCGTACAGGTGTCGTCGGCCGTCGACCAGCTCGTCGCGGGCTTGGCGGTCCAGCTCCCCGAACAGGGCGTAATAGCCGTCGTCGAAGTCCTCGACGATCTGGAAGGTCCAGCGCCCGGCGATCACGTTCCGGCCGAGCAGGTCCCGGCCGATCCGGTCGGCGACGTCGGCGTGGCCGGCGGCCCGGAACAGCTCCACCGCGTCGTCCAGCATCAGGTCGGCATGGCCGATGAGCTGGTGCAGCGCGTAGAGGTGGCCACGGGCCCGTTCGACGGTCTCCAGGGCCTCACTGAGCTTCCCCAGGGCCTCGACCGTGCCGTCGCTCACGCCGGCCGGTCGGCGGTGCCGCTCGTCGGGTCCGTCGGCGTGTTGTCCCATTCCGTTCCTCCGTGAGGTCGCCCGCGCCGGTTCGCGCGGTTTCCCTTCTGCCCGGTCCCGGCCGGGTCAATCCCCCCGGAGGATGGCGGACACCGTCCCGGCCGACCGGCACTCATCCGGTCGGCCGAGGCCGCCCCGGTCACGGCGTGATTAGCCTCGGTTTCCATGCGTGTGCCGAACAACCGGGTCGCGACCCGTTCCGCCGCCGGCTCCGCGCGGTCCGCCCTCATCGCGCTGACCGCCTCCGTCGGCACCGCCGGGCTGGCCGCGCCGCCGCCCGCCCCGGGCTGCTCGCCCTGGTCGACCAGCACGCCGCCGCCGTCCGGGAAAGTCTGGACGGCGACCGCCGGCCGCTCACGGTCGCCGCGCTCGCCGGGTACGCCGAGGGCGTCCGCGCCGCCGCGATCGAGCACGGCTGGCAGCCGTCCGGCGAACCGACCGACTGGTCGGCACCGGACTGGCTGCACACCCGCCTGCTGGCGGTGTGCGCCCTGGCCCGCGCGCTGGACCCGCGGCACCTGGCCTGAACCGAGGGAAGGCGCCCGCGATCGCCCCGCGGACACCCTCTCCCCCCTGCCACCGGTCGGCTCAGCCGCCCGGACGTTGGAACTGCTGGGTCTCGTCGCCCTGCCCGCCCCGGGCGCCGGACATCGCCTGGGTACGCTCTGCGGCGCTCCGGTCGGCCATCTGCCGCTCGTAGTCGCTGCGCCCGGCACCCTGCGCCTGGCGCTGCTCCCGGACCGCGCGGGATTCCTGCTCGATCCGGTTCAGCCAGCCGTCCCAGCGGTTCTGCATCGGCCTCACCAGACCACCGCCGACGCCGACGATCAGGATGCCGGCCGCCGTGGCGAGCACCGCGATCAGCACCGGCGTGGTCACCGTGGTGGCGATGCCCACCTGGTTCAGCGCGGCGATCACGCCGAGCGCCAGGATGAAGATCGCCGCCAGGTCGGCCAGGATCTTGCCGTACGAGAGCCCGCCCAGCGCGCCGGTGATCAGGTCCCGGACCGCGTTGGCGATGGCGGCCGCGATCACCACGATGACGATCGCCACGAAGGCTCGCGGCAGCCAGGCGACCACGCCCCGGATCAGGTCGCTGATCGCGTTCGGCCCCCACACGCCGAACGCGAACTGCAGGGTGAACAGCAGGACGGCGTAGTAGGCCAGTTTGGCCAGGATGTCACTCGCGTCGTACTTGGTTCGCTCGAGCGCCCGTTTGACGCCGCCCCGTTCGACCCAGCGGTCGAAGCCCACCCGTTCCAGCACGGTGTCCACGATCTTGAGGACGGCCCGGGCGATGAGCCAACCCACCACGAGGATCACGATGAACGCGATGGCCCTCGGGATGAAGAGCAGCACCGACCTCCACATGTCGGCCACGGCGTCGCCAATGTCGGCCTGCCCGGCCGCGAGGGTTTTCGGCATGATGTCCCTCCTGTCGCGTGAACTGCGACGTCCGCATACCCGGTCGTTCGTGTGGCACGCCGCGCCACCGGCCGGGATTTTCCCGACATATCCCACCAGAGAGGCCCTGACCTGGCGTAACGGCCGGACCGGCGCGCACCGGAGACCCTCTCCCGCGCGTGATCGGAACGTCCGCGTCACGCTCCGGATAGGCTGCGGTCATGCCAGGCACGGTCAGGCGGATCCCCACGCCATCAGCCCCCGTCCCGCGAGGGCCCGGGGAGCCGGCCGCCGGCGGCTCCGGCGCGGCGGCCGCCGTGCTCGCCCATCCCTGGGCCGGCACGTCCCTCGGCGCGCCCGAGCAGTGGGACCCGGCGGTACGGGCCGTGGTCGATCTGGTCCTCGCCTCGCCCGTCCCGATGGCCCTGCTCTACGGGGACGACCTGGTGCTGCTCTACAACGACGGGTACGCCGAGCTGATCGGCGCCCGGCACCCGGAGGCGCTCGGGCGGCCGGCCGCGGAGGTCTTCGCGGACGTCTGGTCCGAGCCGGGCGCCGGGGAGGTGCTCGAACGGGCGTACCGGCACGGCGAGTCCTTCCTCGAGCGGGAGGCGGTGCTGCCGGCCGACCGGCATCTGGTCGGCGGCGGCGAGCCGGCGGTGTTCACCCGCGGCCACTCCCCGGTGCGCGACAGCAGCGGCCAGATCATCGGCGTGCTCACCGTCGCCGCGCAGACCACCCAGCTCACCCAGCAGTTGCAGAGCCTGAGCGACTTCGCCGCCGCCCTCTCCGGCACCCTCACCCTCGACGACGTCGCCCGGGTCACCCTCCGGTACGCCATCAACTCGTTCGACGCCGACCGGGTCGCCTTCGCGGTCGACGAGGGCGGGACCTGGCGGATGGTCCGGCGGACCCGCGGTGAGCTGCTGGACGAGGCAGACGAGCGGCTCCCGCCGCTGTGGCGGCGCGCCCCGGCCGAGTCGCCCGGCCCGGTCGCGGCGACCGCCCGCAGCGGGGTGCCCTGCTACGTCAGCGACGGCCATCCGCTGCGGGAGACCGCGGTGGACCGGCACGACCAGAAGATCCGGGCGTTGGCCGCCCTGCCGCTGCGCTCCTCGGTGGTCCGGGGCGCCCTGGCGGTCGGCTACCAGACCCCGCACACCTGGTCCGCGGCGGAGCGGGCGCTGCTGATCGCCTCCGCCGAGCTGGTGGGTCAGGCGGCAGAGCGGGCCCGCCGGTTCGAGACCCAGCACGGCACCGCCCAGCTGCTGCAGCGCAGCATGCTGCCGGAGCAGCTGCCCGACCTGCCCCGGCTGCGCATCGCCGCCCGGTACGCCCCCGGGGTCGACGGCAACGCCGCCGGCGGTGACTTCTACGACGCCTTCGTGCTGCCCACCGGCGCGCTGGGCGTGGTCCTCGGTGACGTGGCCGGGCACGACGTGCAGGCGGCCGCGCGGATGGGGCAGGTGCGGGCGGCCCTGCGGGCGCTCGCCCTCAGCGATCCCCGTCCCGACGCGGTGCTAGCCGGGTTGGACCGGCTGGTGTCCAGCCTGGGCGCCGAGGGCGGGACGCAGGAGCTCTTCGTCACCGTGGTCTTCGGGGTGGTCGAGCCGGACCGGGAGCGGATCACGCTGGCCAGCGCGGGCCATCCCGCGCCGTTGATCCGGCGCTGCTCGGCGGCGGGCGAGCCCTTCGCCGAGTACGTCGACGTGCCGCCCGGCGCTCCGCTGGGTCTCGGCTGCCGGCCCCGGACGGCCACCGTGCCGTTCCGACCCGGAGACACCCTGCTGCTGTTCAGCGACGGGGTGGTCGAGCGGCGCTGGCAGGACCTGACGGCCGGGCTGGACGAGCTGGCCGGCGCGGTGACCGCGGCCGGCAGCGGCGACCCCCGGGCGCTGTGCGCGGTGGCCACCGCCGCGGTCCCCGGGGCCACCGAGGACGACGTCGCGGTGCTGGCGGTGGAGCACGCGGTCAAGCCGAGCCGGTCGGTCAGCATGGAGGTCCCGGCCGAGCCGACCGCGCCGGGCCGGGTACGGCACTGGATGACGGCGCAGCTCACCGAGTGGCGGGTGCCGGAGGCGGTGGTGGGCGCGGCGGTGCTCTGCACCAGCGAGCTGACCACCAACGCGTTGCTGCACGCCGGCACCGCCGCCCGGGTGGAGATCGACCTGAGCGCCGAACGGCTGCTGGTGTCGGTCGCCGACTCGGGCACCCGGGGCACGGTGACCCGCACGCAGACCGACACGCTGAGCAGCCGGGGACGGGGTCTGGGCCTGATCGAGGAGCTGAGCGACGCCTGGGGCACCGACCCGACGGTGCGCGGCTCGACCGTCTGGTTCGAGATCCTCATTCCGGCCGGATGAGTCGCGTCGGCGCGCGCCGGGGCGGGTAGAAGGGGAGACATGCCTACCGACAACCGCCGCGGCGTCCTCCTCGACGTGGACGGCACCCTCGTCGACACCACCTATCTGCACACCGTGAGCTGGTGGGAGGCGCTGCGCCAGGCCGATCACCAGGTCCCCATGGCGCTGATCCACCGGTCGATCGGCATGGGCTCCGACAAGCTCCTCGACCACCTGCTGGGGCCGGAACGCGACCGGGACGACGACGGCAGGCTGCGGGCCGCCCACGACGGCTTCTTCGGCGAGTACTGGGAGCGGCTCACCCCGCTGCCCGGGGCCGCCGACCTGCTCCGGGCCTGCGCCGCCCGCGGGCTGCGGGTGGTTCTGGCGACGTCGGCGGCTGAGCGCGAGGTGGCCGCGCTGCGGGCCGCGCTGGACGCCGACGACGCCGTCGACACGGTCACCTCCTCCGCCGACGCGCAGCAGAGCAAGCCGGCGCCGGACATCCTGGTCGCCGCGCTGGAGCAGTCGGGGCTCACGGCGGAGCGGGTGGTGTTCGTCGGCGACTCGGTCTGGGACGTCGTGGCGGCCGGCAAGCTGGACATCCCGTGCATCGGCCTGACCTGCGGCGGGACCAGTCGGGGCGAGCTGGCCGGCGCGGGCGCGGTGGCGGTCTACGACGACCCGGCGGCCCTTCTCGACGGCCTCGCCGACAGCGCCATCGCCACCCTCGGCTGACCCGCCGGCGCCGTCGCCGGGCGCCCCTGGGTGGGGCGGATCCCGGGCAGGGTGACCGGCCCCACCCGGAACAAGCGGACATCGAGGCATAGCGGACGGGAGTACGGGGCACTGGTCACCACCTGCCCGCGTCGCGGGCGGCGGGAAGGTGGTGCCGTGGAACCCGTGGACGTCGCGCTCGCGCTGGTGGGTGTGGGCGCGCTGCTGGCAGGGATCCTGCCGCGCGTGCTGGAGCGGCGCCCGCTCTCCATGCCGATCGCCTTCCTCGGCCTCGGCATGCTGGTCTTCCTGCTTCCGACCGGGCTGCCCACGCCGGACCCGCTGCGTTGGCCCGAACTCACCACGCATCTCACCGAGATCGGCGTGATCGTGGCACTGATGGGTGCCGGGTTGAAGATCGACCGGCCGCTGAGCTGGGCCCGCTGGTCGTCGACCTGGCGACTGCTGGCCATCGCCATGCCGCTGTGCATCGCGACGGTGGCGCTGCTGGGCTGGTGGTGGGTGGGCCTGGCGCCGGCGGCGGCGCTCCTGCTCGGCGCGGCGCTCGCCCCCACCGACCCGGTGCTCGCCGCGGACGTGCAGGTGGGCGAGCCGACCGACGTGGAGGACTCCGAGGACGAGGTGCGCTTCGCGCTGACCTCGGAGGCGGGGCTAAACGACGGCCTGGCCTTCCCGTTCGTGTACGCCGCCATCGCCATCGCCACCACCAGCCTCGCCCCGGCGGACTGGCTGGCGCACTGGCTCACCGTCGACGTGCTCTACAAGCTCGCCGTCGGCGTCGGGGGTGGGCTGCTCATCGGCTGGCTGCTCGGCAAGCTCTTCTTCCGGGCGCCGAGCGAGCTGCGGCTGGCCCGGCACGCCGAGGGCTTCCTCGCGCTGGCCGCCACCTTCCTGGCGTACGGGCTGGTGGAGGTGGTCGGCGGGTACGGCTTCGTGGCGGTCTTCGTGGCGGCCCGGGCGATCCGGGCGGCGGAGCGGACCCACGAGTTCCACTCGGTGCTGCACGACTTCGCCGAGCAGATCGAGCGGTTGCTGACCGTCATGCTGCTGCTGCTCTTCGGCGGCGCGGTGATCGGCGGGCTGCTCGCCCCGCTGACCTGGCCGGCGGCGCTGGTCGGGCTGGCGCTGGTCTTCGTGGTCCGGCCGCTGGCCGGCTGGCTGTCCCTGCGCGGGGCGCCCGGTCGGCCGGCCGAGCACTGGGTGATCGCGCTGTTCGGCATCCGCGGCGTCGGCTCGTTCTACTACCTGGCGTACGCCACCAGCAGGACGGACTTCCCGCAGGCGGAGCTGATCTGGGCCACCGTCGGCCTGGTGGTGATCGTCTCGGTGGTGGTGCACGGGATCGCGGCCACCCCGGTCATGCAGCTGCTAGACCGGGCCGGCGAGCGGACGCAGGAGCACCCGGAGCGGGGACGCGCGGAGGAGCCGGCGCTGGGCGGCGCCCGAAGCTGAGCGGGGGTCGGCCGAGGGCCGGCCGGCCGCGCCGG
>NZ_JAEVHJ010000131.1:0-16961 GCF_016802855.1 Micromonospora sp. ATA51
CAGGCCGGCGAGCGCGGCGGGCAGGCCGTCCCCGGTGGTGCCGGGCGGAGCCTCCCCGGCGGCCGGCGGTCCGGTGCGGGCTGCGACGGCGGGCGCGCCGGTGTGGGTGGCGGGATCGCCATGCGTCGTCACCGCTAAAGCGTGCCCGACCGATGCAAGGGAAGACAACCGGACGGTAATAACGGTCGGGTTGCGTCGGGTCGGCTCAACCTCGACTTGCGTTCTCCGGGGGGCGTGGCACTATTGAGTCAAGTTCACTCAACTTGTGGTGGGATCGCTGACGGCGACGCCCGCCGGAACCCAGCGGGCAATGCCCGTCACCTGCTCGACGTTACGAAGCGAGGAAGCGAACATGGCACGTGCGGTCGGCATCGACCTCGGCACGACGAACTCCTGCGTCAGCGTTCTCGAGGGCGGTGAGCCCACCGTCATCGCCAACGCTGAGGGCTCGCGGACGACCCCCTCTATCGTCGCGTTCGCCCGCAACGGCGAGGTGCTCGTCGGTGAGGTCGCCAAGCGCCAGGCGGTCACGAACCCGGACCGGACCATCCGTTCGGTCAAGCGGGAGATCGGCACCAACTGGACCGTCGACATCGACGGCAAGAAGTACACCCCGCAGGAGATCTCGGCCCGGACGCTGATGAAGCTCAAGCGGGACGCCGAGGCGTACCTGGGCGAGCAGATCACCGACGCGGTGATCACCGTCCCGGCCTACTTCAACGACGGCCAGCGCCAGGCCACCAAGGAGGCCGGTGAGATCGCCGGCTTCAACGTGCTGCGGATCGTCAACGAGCCGACCGCGGCCGCCCTGGCGTACGGGCTGGACAAGGGCTCCAAGGAGCAGACCGTCCTGGTCTTCGACCTGGGTGGCGGCACCTTCGACGTCTCCCTGCTGGAGCTGGCCGAGGGCGTCATCGAGGTCAAGTCGACCAGCGGTGACAACCACCTCGGCGGCGACGACTGGGACCAGCGGATCATCGACCACCTGGTGAAGACCTTCCGGGGCGAGCACGGCATCGACCTGGCCCAGGACAAGATGGCCCTCCAGCGGCTCCGCGAGGCGGCCGAGAAGGCCAAGATCGAGCTGTCCGCCGCCACCACCACCAACATCAACCTGCCGTACATCACCGCCGGTTCCGCCGGCCCGCTGCACCTGGACGTGACGCTCAGCCGCGCCGAGTTCCAGCGGATGACGCAGGACCTGCTGGACCGCTGCAAGGGCCCGTTCGAGCAGGCCGTGAAGGACGCCGGGATCAAGGTCTCCGACGTCGACCACGTCATCCTGGTCGGCGGCTCGACCCGGATGCCCGCCGTGACCGACCTGGTCAAGCAGCTCACCGGCAAGGAGCCCAACAAGGGCGTCAACCCGGACGAGGTCGTCGCCGTCGGCGCCGCCCTGCAGGCCGGTGTGCTCAAGGGTGAGGTCAAGGACGTCCTGCTGCTCGACGTGACCCCGCTGAGCCTGGGCATCGAGACCAAGGGCGGCATCTTCACCAAGCTGATCGAGCGCAACACCACCATCCCGACCAAGCGCTCCGAGGTCTTCACCACGGCGGACGACAACCAGCCGTCGGTGCTGATCCAGGTCTTCCAGGGCGAGCGGGAGATCGCGGCCTACAACAAGAAGCTCGGCACCTTCGAGCTGACCGGCCTCCCGCCGGCGCCGCGCGGTGTGCCCCAGATCGAGGTCACGTTCGACATCGACGCCAACGGCATCGTGAACGTGCACGCCAAGGACCTGGGCACCGGCAAGGAGCAGAAGATGACGATCACCGGCGGCTCCTCGCTGCCGAAGGACGACATCGAGCGGATGCGCCGGGACGCCGAGGAGCACGCCGAGGACGACAAGCGGCGGCGCGAGGAGGCGGAGACCCGCAACCTGGCCGAGGCGCTCCAGTGGCAGACCGAGAAGTTCCTCGCCGAGAGCGGCGACAAGCTGCCCAGCGAGAACCGGGACCAGCTCAACGAGGCCCTCGGTGAGCTGCGCGGCGCCCTCGGCGGCCAGGACATCGAGAAGATCAAGGCGGCGCACGAGCGGCTGGCGCAGGTCTCCCAGCAGGCCGGTTCGCTGCTCTACTCGCAGCAGGCCGAGCAGGGCGAGCAGCCGGGGGCGGCCGGGCCGGGCGCGGGTGCGACCGGTGGCGCGCAGGCCGGCGGCGCCGACGACGTGGTCGACGCCGAGATCGTGGACGAGGACGGCAAGAAGTGACCTGCCGCTGTCGGACACGTACCCACGGCAGAGGGATGAGGTAGCCGCATGACGGAGAAGCCACGAGCCGCCGACCCGGGCGCCACCGGGTCGGCGCCGGGTGGCTCCGCGACCGCCGGGCACGCCGCCGGCGAGGAGCCGCGGGTCGTCATCCGTGACAAGCGCAAGATCCGCAAGACCGGGGAGGCGACGACCATCGCCGCCGACGCCGCCGCTGACGTGCCGGCCGAGGGGCTGGTCGAGGAGGCCGACGTCGTCGTCGACGAGATCGAGGCCGAGGCCGAGGTCTCCGGCCCGCCGGTGGTCGATTCCCCGGCCGAGCCGACCGAGGAGGCCGCCCAGGCGGGCGTGCCGCTCGGCGCCGAGCTGGAGTCGCTCCGCGCCGAGCTGGACGAGCGGACCCGGGACCTGCAGCGGGTGTCGGCGGAGTACGCCAACTACCGCAAGCGGGTGGACCGGGACCGTGCCCTGGTCCAGGAGCAGGCGATCGGCACGGTGCTGGCCGCGCTGCTGCCGATCCTGGACGACCTGGACCGGGCCCGCGAGCACGGCGACCTGGTGGGCCCGTTCGGCACGGTGGCCGAGCAGCTCACCACGGCGCTGGGCAAGTTCGGCCTGACCGCGTTCGGCGAGCAGGGCGACCCGTTCGACCCGACCCGGCACGAGGCGGTGGCGCACCAGACCTCCGCCGACGTGACCGAACCGACCTGCGTGCAGGTCATGCGCCGGGGTTACCAGCTCGGCGAGCGGCTGCTGCGGCCCGCGCTGGTCGCGGTTGCCGACCCGGAGTAGTGCCGACCCGCGCCGTCCCGCCCGCCCGTCAGGGGAGGGCGGGACGACCGGGGTATACGTCCCGTGGAAGGGGGGTGGACCGGTGAGTTCCAAGGACTGGGTCGAGAAGGACTACTACGCCGTGCTGGGCGTGGAGAAGTCCGCCTCCTCGGACGAGATCAAGAAGTCGTACCGGAAGTTGGCCCGGGAGTCGCATCCGGACCACAACCCCGGTGATCCGAAGGCCGAGGAGCGGTTCAAGACCGTCTCCGAGGCGTACGCGGTGCTCGGCGACGAGAAGAAGCGCCGCGAGTACGACGAGATGCGCTCGCTGTTCGGCTCGGGCGCGTTCCGCCGCAGCGCCCGCGGTGGGGGCCAGCCCGGCGGGATGCCGTTCGACGTCTCCGACCTGTTCGGCGGCGGCGCGACCGGTGGTGCCGACACCCGCTTCGGCGGGGGTGGCTTCACCGACCTGTTCAGCTCGATCTTCTCGGGTGGCGCCGGGGCCGGCGGTCCGGCCCGCCCCCGGGGTCCGGCACGCGGCCGCGACGTCGAGACCGAGGTCGCGCTGGACTTCGACGACGCGGTACGCGGGGTGACCCTGCCGCTCTCGCTGCGCGCACCCGGCGTCTGCGACACCTGCCACGGCAACGGGGCGAAGCCGGGCACCCAGCCGGTGGCCTGCCCGGTCTGCCACGGCGCCGGGGTGACCACCCGCAACCAGGGGTCGTTCAGCTTCTCCGAGCCGTGCCGCAACTGCCAGGGCGTGGGCACGGTCGTCGAGGAGAAGTGCCCGGAGTGCCACGGCACCGGCGGGGTCACCAAGACCCGCACCCTGAACGTCCGCTTCCCCGCGGGGGTGGCCGACGGCCAGCGGATCCGGCTGGCGGGCCGGGGCGAGCCCGGCGAGCGGGGCGGCCCGGCGGGCGACCTCTTCGTCCAAGTGAAGGTCCGTCCGGACGAGCTGTTCGGGCGGTCCGGGGACGACCTGACCCTGACCGTGCCGATCACGTTCCCGGAGGCGGTGCTCGGCACCGACCTGCGGGTGCCGACCCTCGACGGCACGGTGACCCTGCGGGTGCCGCCGGGTACGCCGAGCGGTCGGGTGCTGCGGGCCCGGGGCAAGGGCGTGGTGCGCAAGGACGGCCGGGCCGGTGACCTGCTGGTCACCCTCGACGTGGTGGTGCCGGCGAAGCTGTCGGACGAGGCGCGGGCGGCGCTGGAGTCGTTCGCCGACCAGACCCCGCCCGCCGCGCGGGAACATCTCGACGCGCGGGTGCGTCGATTCAGTTGATCGGGCGAGTGCTGCGGAGGTGAGCGGGGATGTCGGAGGAGTTCGTCGGCTCGGGTGACCCTGCCTACGAGGCCAAGGTGCTGATGATCTCGGTGGCGGCGCGGATGGCGGGGATGCACCCGCAGACCCTGCGCCAGTACGACCGGTTGGGCCTGGTGCAGCCGGGTCGGGCCGCCGGCGGCGGCCGCCGCTACAGCGTCCGGGACGTGGTGCTGCTCCGCGAGGTGCAGCGGCTCAGCCAGGACGACGGGATCAACCTGGCCGGGGTCAAGCGGATCATCGGCCTGGAGCGGCTGCTGGAGCAGGCGCAGCAGCGGGTGGCCCGGCTGGAGGCGGAGCTGGACGCCGCGTACCGGCGGATCGCCGAGCTGGAGGCGCTGGCCAGCTTCCCGGGCCGGGACCTCGTGCCGACCAACCGCACCTCCACGGCGCTGGTGGTCTGGCGTCCGCGCCGGAACCCGGAGCGCTGACCCACTTCGCCGCTCGACCGCTGGTCCACACCGGCCCGGCTCGCAGTTCGGGGATTCCCCGGCGCGGGCCGGGCCGCTCTCGTTAGCCTGAGAATCAGGTTCAACCAGCTCAATCCGGACTCTGAACTGGCAGGGGGAGCCATGGCGGAATCGGCGAAGAAGGTGGCCCAGCAGACGGAGGACCGGCTCGAGAAGGTGGCCGAGAACATACGGGAGAGGTTCGAGCAGGTCACCGAGGGCAAGTTCACGAACAAGATCAAGGAAGGGCGTTTCGCCGACCAGGTCGACCACGGCATCGACCACGGCCGGGCCGAGGTGAAGCGCCGGCAGCAGGGCGGATCGACCTGACGATCCGCCGACGTGCGGGCCGGGACCCACGGGGGGTCCCGGCCCGTTCGCCTTTCTCCGGAGGTGCGGGCCGGGACGCAGGGGCGCTGCGAGGGGGTCCCGGCCCGTTCGCCCGCTCGGGGTGCGGCCGGGGCCGCCAGGGGATCGCCGAGGTGGTGGGGTCCGTGGCGGCTGGAAACCGTCAGATCGGGGAAGTGGCGCGGGCCGGGAGGCGTGGTTCAGCGGATGCGGCGGTTCTCCCGGACCAGGCCGCCCTCGCACCAGTCGTGGTAGACGAAGAGATCCGGCCGGGCCAGCAGCACGCGGCTGTTGTGCGCCCAGTTGCGCATCAGCTCGTCGCCGCCCCGTTCGGCCTGCTCGACCAGCTTCCGGAAGCGGCGCTTCGGGTGGGCCCGGAAGTTCGTCCGGATGCCGTCGGCGGCGTAGATGTAGAGGCAGTGCATTGCGAACCGCCGGGCCGGGCAGGCCGGGTCCATCGCGAGCTCGAAGAGCGTCGTCACCAGGTGGTCGCCGGCGACCAGCAGGTCCCAGTCCGGGGGCATCGAGGCCAGCGGCACGGAATCCGGCTGGTACGCCCAGGCCCGTAGCTCCGTCGGTGACGGATCAACGGGGTTGGCAAAGCCGTGGAACGTCGACTCCTGCACGCTCACCGGCCAACCTTCCGCTACCGCTGGCGGGGGCACCGGCCACCCGCAGACCCTGGCTGCTGGGGCGACACGGTAACGCGGTTTCGCTCGGCGGCGGAAGACCTGTCCGGGACCGATTCGGCAACGGACGGCCGGGCCGGGTCCACCGTACGGCCGACCCGGCCCGGAAAGCATCGACCGGCGTCAGTCAGCCGCCGGGGCCGGCTCCGGCCGGCGGAGCTGGCTGCGCCGCCGCAGCCAGCGCTTGAACCAGGGGAAGTCGGGCAGCCGGGCCAGCATCGGCCCGGTCACCACGGTGATCAGCACGTACGCCGTGGCGAGCGCCGCCAGCCGGGGCTCCACCGGCTGGGCGGCGGCGACCGCCAGCCCGGCGATGACGATGGAGAACTCGCCGCGCGGGGTGAGCGCGAACCCGGCCCGCCAGCGACCGGGTTCGGCGATCCCGGCCCGCCGGGCGGCCAGGTAGCCGGTGAGCAGCTTGGTTCCCATGGTCACCACGGCCAGCGCCAGCGCCGGCAGCAGCACCGGCGGCATGTCCAGCGGGTCGGTGACCAGGCCGAAGAAGACGAAGAAGACCGCGGCGAAGAGGTCCCGCAGCGGGGAGAGCAGCTCGGTGGCGTGGTGCGCGACCGGCCCGGAGAGCGCGATGCCGACCAGGAAGGCGCCGACCGCCGCGGAGACCTGGAGCTTGGCGGCCACACCGGCGACCAGCAGGGTCAGGCCCAGCACCCCGAGCAGCAGGGCCTCCGGATCCTTGGCGGACAACGCCGCGGAGATCAGGTGGCCGTACCGGATGGCGACCGCCAGCACGAGCACCACGGTGAGCACCGCGACGGCCAGGGCGATCCCGCCCGTGACCAGGCCGACGCCGGCCAACAGCGCGGTGACCAGCGGCAGGTAGAGCGCCATCGCCAGGTCCTCGATCACCAGCACGGAGAGGATCACCGGGGTCTCCCGGTTACCGACCCGGCCCAGGTCGCCGAGGACCTTGGCGATCACCCCGGACGAGGAGACCCAGGTGACGCCCGCGAGCACCACCGCGGCCACCCAGCCCCAGCCGAGCAGCAGCGCGAACCCGAAGCCGGGCAGGGCGTTGAGCGCCGCGTCGATCAAGCCGGCCGGGGCCGCCGAGCGGAGGTTGCCGACCAGTTCGTTGGCGCTGTATTCGAGGCCGAGCATGACCAGCAGCAGGATCACGCCGATCTCCGCGCCGACGGCGAAGAACTCCTCGCTGGCGTTCAGCGGCAGCAGGCCGCCGTGACCGAAGGCGAGGCCGGCGAGCAGGTAGAGCGGGATCGGGGAGACGCCGAACCGACGGCTGAGCCGGCCGAGGAGGCCGAGCAGGAGCAGCAGCGCGCCGACCTCGACGAGCAGTGTGGTGGTTTCGTGCATCCGCCTCAGCCGTCCGGGTCACTGTCGGCGAGGACGGCGGTCACCCCGTCGAGACCCTGCCGGGTCCCGACCACGACCACCACGTCACCGGCCGCGAAGCGGAAGGTGGGATCGGGCGAGACGATCACCTCGCCCTGCCGCAGCACCGCCACGATGGAGGCGCCGGTGCGGGTACGCGCCCTGGTGTCGCCGAGCCGCTTGTTGACGTACTTCGAGCCGGCCGGGATGGCGATCTGCTCGGTGAGCAGCCCGGCGGCCTGCTCGCGCAGCCCGGAGAGCTGGCCGAGCATCAGCGACGCGCCGAGGATGTCGGCGAGCGCCTCGGCCTCGTCGTCGGTGAGCGGGATGTCGGCCTGGCAGGCGTCCGGATCGTCCGGGTCGTACAGGACGAGGTCCCGGCGGCCGTTGCGGTGGGAGACCACCCCCAGCCGGCGGCCCGATTCCGTCACCAGATCGTGACGTACGCCGATCCCCGGCAGGGCAGTCTGTTCGACACGTACTCGCACCCAGGTAAGGCTACTGTGCCCCGGAGGTTGGATTGAGTCCGCGAAGATCTTCTTCGCTGGTCGCGTTGCTCGTGCTGTTCGCGGCGGCGGCGGCCTGGACGATCGTCGACGCGGGGCAGCCGGCACCGCACCCGTTCTTTCCGGCGGCCCCGCCGCGGACCGCCGACCCGGTCGAGGTTCGCCGCGTTCAGCTCGCCGTCGCCAACGGGTACGACCGGCCGTACGTCGAGTTCGGCGACGCCCTCCACGGGTACGCCCTCTTCGCTTCCTGCGGCGGGCAGCCGCCCGCGCCGGACTGTCCGGCACTGCTCCTCGCCACCGCGGACGGCGGGCGGTCCTGGCACCGGGTCCCGCATCCCCGCCCGCTGGCGAGTGGGCAGCGGCTCGAGGTCACGGTGGACGTGCCGGTCCTCTTCGTGCCGGGGGACGGCTGGTACTTCTCCCTGGACGGCGGGAGCAGCTTCCGGCACGAGCGCGGCGCGACCCTGCCCCCGGTGGTACGGGCGCTGCGCAGCCAGGTCCAGGTCGACGACCGCACCGGCCGGCTCGTCAGGTGGCACGGGGGTGTCTGGCGGCCGCTGCCGGTCCAGCCGCCCCTGTCCCGTCCGCAGAGCGTGTACGGCAGCGACGGGCTGGTGGTGGCGGCCTCCGTCGCCAACGGGCGACCGGTGCTCGCCGTCTCGTTCGACGCGGGCGCCCACTGGCGCCGGCCCCGGGTGGCGACCCCGGACGGGGAGATTGTGGGGATCCGGGTGGCGCCGTCGGTGCGCGGCGACGTCTGGCTGATCGGTGAGCGGCGGGATCCGGGCGGATTCCCCGCCCTCTGGCACTACGACGGCGACTGGCGACCGCTGATGGTGGACCGCTACCCCGAGCCCTTCGTGTCGCTGGTGCCCTTCGGCGAGGGCCGATTGGCGGTGAGTGGCCCCGACGGCGGGGGTCTGATCACCGCCCCCGGCGGTCACTACATCGACGAGTCGTGGCCGCTGCGGGGAAACCACCGGCTGACCCTCCTCTTCGACGGCACGCTGCTGGCACGCGGACCGGAGGACGTGCTGCTGGGCGACCGCGATGGTGACCACTGGGTACGGGTGATCCTGGAGCGGCGGCGCCCGTCGACGGACAAGTGACCGGGTCACATCGCTACCCCTCCCGATGTCGATAGGACAGTCTGTTCACACGTACTCGCACCCAGGTGAGGCCGGCTACGGTGTGCTGGAGGCGCCATGGATCGGCGAACAGCCCGCTCGGTGACCGCACTGCTGTTCGTGCCGGTCCTGGCGGCCTGTTCGATCGGGGACGTCCGCCGGCCGCCGCCGAGCCCGGCGTCCGCGTCGCACCGCCCGGTCGTGACCGCACCGGCGCCGCCCCGGGTCGTCGGCTTCGACGAGGTACGCCACGTCCGGGTCGCCGTCCCCCAGCGGTACGACCAGCCGTTCGTCGAGTTCGCCGACGCGCAGCACGGCTACGCGATCTTCGCCGCCTGTGCCGGGCAGCCGCCCGGTCGCGGGTGCCCCGCACTGCTCTACGCCACCGTCGACGGTGGACACTCCTGGCGGGCGCTGCGGCATCCCCGTCCGGTCGCGCAGGACCAGCAGCTCTACGCGGTACCGGGGGCGCTGGTGCTGCTCGCCGAGCCGTACGGCTGGTACACCTCGACCGACGGCGGCGCCACCTTCGCTCACACCACCGGCGCGGAGCCGCTGCCGCTGGTGGCGGCGAGGGGCGACTACCAGGTCATCGAGGGCCTGGGCGAAGTCGGTGAGTGGGACGGCCGGCAACTGCGCCCACTGGCCGTCCAGCCGTCCGTGCGCGGGCTGAACACAGTCGGGCACTACGGCGACCTGATCGTGGCGGCCGGTGCGGCCGCCGGCCGGCCGTACGCCGCGGTGTCGCGGGACCGGGGGCGGCACTGGCTGAGCAGCGCGGTGCCGTTCTCCGGCGACGAGGTGGGGATGGTGCGGATCGCCTTCGCCCCCGACGGCGCGGGCTGGCTGATCGGGGAGCGGCCGGACCGGACCCGCTTCCCGGCGCTGTGGCGCTTTGTCCGTTCACGGTCCTGGGAGCCGGAGCCGGCCGTCGGGCATCCCGCGCAGGCCCGGTCGGTGGCGCCGATCGGGGTCGGGTTGTTGGCGGTGACCGGGCCCGACGGCGCGGGCATGGTGGCCGGGGGCCGTTACTACCACCTCGACTGGCCGCTCACGGCGGAGCACTACCTCACGGTGCTCGCCGACGGCACGATCGCCGCCCGTGGACCGGACGACGTCATCCTCGGCACCGGGTGGACCGCCAACCGGCGCTGGGCCAAGGTGACCCTGGTGAAAGGGTGAGCCAGGTCACACCGTTGGAGTTGAGCGGAATAGGCTCAACTCTGGTTGTGTCCTTCCTAGTGGACACGCCGATCCGGGGGAGCCCATGAACACGGAACGTCTCACCACCAAGAGCCGCGAGACCATCACCGGCGCCGTCGCGCTGGCGAACGAGCGCGGCCACGCCACGGTGGAGCCGTGGCACCTGCTGCTGTCGCTGCTGGACACCGAGGGCTCGACCGCCGCCGGCCTGCTGCGCGCCGTCGGGGCCGACCCCGCCGAGCTGCGCCGGACCGCCCAGCGTGCGGTCGACGCGCTGCCCGCCGCGCGCGGCTCCAGCATCGCCGAGCCCACCCTGGCCCGCGAGTTCGTCAACGCCATCGGCGCCGCCGAGCAGATCGCCCGGCCGCTGGGCGACGAGTACACCTCCACCGAGCACCTGCTCGCCGGCCTGGCCCGGGTGGGTGGCGCGGTCTCCGGCGCGCTGAAGTCCGTCGGCGCCACCGAGGAGAACCTGGTCGCCGCGTTCCCGAGCGTCCGCGGCGGCGACCGGCGGGTGACCACGCCGACCCCGAGCAGACCTACCAGGCGCTGGCCAAGTACGGCGTCGACCTGACCGCCAGCGCCCGCGACGGCAAGATCGACCCGGTGATCGGCCGGGATTCGGAGATCCGCCGGGTGATCCAGGTGCTGTCCCGGCGTACCAAGAACAACCCGGTGCTGATCGGTGAGCCCGGCGTCGGCAAGACCGCGATCGTCGAGGGCCTGGCCCAGCGGATCGTCGCCGGTGACGTGCCCGAGTCGCTGCGGGACAAGAAGCTGGTGTCGCTGGACCTCGGCGCGATGGTGGCCGGCGCGCAGTACCGCGGCCAGTTCGAGGAGCGGCTGAAGTCCGTCCTGGAGGAGATCAGGAACTCCAACGGGCAGGTCATCACCTTCCTCGACGAGCTGCACACCGTCGTCGGCGCCGGCAAGGGCGAGGGCTCGATGGACGCCGGCAACATGCTCAAGCCGATGCTGGCCCGCGGCGAGCTGCGGATGGTCGGCGCGACCACCCTGGACGAGTACCGCGAGCACATCGAGAAGGACCCGGCGCTGGAGCGCCGCTTCCAGCCGGTGCTGGTCGGCGAGCCGACCATCGAGGACACCATCGGCATCCTGCGCGGCCTCAAGGAGCGCTACGAGGTCCACCACGGCGTCCGCATCACCGACGCCGCGCTGGTGGCCGCCGCCTCCCTCTCCGACCGCTACATCACCGACCGGTTCCTGCCGGACAAGGCGATCGACCTGGTCGACGAGTCCGCGTCCCGGCTCCGCATGGAGATCGACTCGCGGCCGGTCGAGGTGGACGAGATCGAGCGGGCGGTGCGCCGGCTCGAGATCGAGGAGATGGCGCTGGCCAAGGAGCCGGACGCCGCCTCCGCCGAGCGGCTGGAGCGGCTGCGCAAGGAGCTGGCCGACAAGCGCGAGCAGCTCACCGTGCTCTCCGAGCGCTGGCAGTTGGAGAAGAGCCACATCACCAAGCTCTCCACCGCCAAGGAGGAGCTGGAGCGGCTCAGCGGCGAGGCCGAGCGGGCCGAGCGCGACGGCGAGCTGGAACGCGCCGCCGAGCTGCGGTACGGCCGGATCCCCGCGCTCAAGACCGACCTGGCCCGGGCGGAGGAGGAGCTGGCCCGGCTCCAGGCCGACGGCGCGATGCTCAAGGAGGAGGTCGGCGCCGACGACATCGCCACCGTGGTCGCCTCCTGGACCGGCATCCCCGCCGGACGGCTGCTCGAGGGTGAGACCGCGAAGCTGCTCCGGATGGAGGAGTCGCTGCGCGCCCGCGTGGTCGGCCAGTCCGAGGCGGTCGGCGCGGTCTCCGACGCGGTCCGCCGCGCCCGGGCCGGCGTCGCCGACCCGGACCGACCGACCGGCAGCTTCCTCTTCCTCGGCCCGACCGGGGTCGGCAAGACCGAGCTGGCCAAGGCGCTCGCCGGGTTCCTCTTCGACGACGAGCGGGCCATGGTCCGCATCGACATGAGCGAGTACGGCGAGAAGCACTCCGTGGCCCGCCTGGTCGGCGCCCCGCCCGGGTACGTCGGCTACGAGGAAGGCGGCCAGCTCACCGAGGCGGTGCGCCGCCGGCCGTACTCGGTGATCCTGCTGGACGAGGTGGAGAAGGCCCACCCCGACGTCTTCGACATCCTGCTCCAGGTGCTCGACGACGGCCGGCTCACCGACGGCCAGGGCCGCACGGTGGACTTCCGCAACGCGATCCTGATCCTCACCTCCAACCTCGGGTCGTCGGTCATCAGCGACCTGACGTTGGCCGAGGAGCAGCGCCGCGAGGGGGTGCTGGCGGTGGTCCGCTCGCACTTCAAGCCGGAGTTCCTCAACCGCCTCGACGACATCGTGGTCTTCGCGGCGTTGCGCGGTGACGACCTGCGCGCCATCGTCGACATCCAGCTCGACCGGATGCGCCGCCGGCTGGCCGACCGCCGGCTCGGCCTGGAGATCACCGAGGCGGCCCGCACCTGGCTCGCCGAGCACGGGTACGACCCGATCTACGGCGCCCGCCCGCTGCGTCGCCTGGTGCAGTCGGCCATCGGCGACCAGCTCGCCAAGGCGCTGCTCGCCGGCCAGATCCGCGACGGCGACACTGTCAAGGTCGACCTTGCGGACAGCAAGGACTCCCTGGCGGTCACCGCCGCCTGACCCCGTCCCCACCCGGCCGGTTCCGCCTCCCGCGGGACCCGGCCGCGCCGTCTTCCGCCCACGCGGCCCCCACCCGCCCGCGGTGATCAAGAAGTTCGCGTCGGGGGTACGCGGGTTCGGAGACGCAAACTTCTTGGTCAACCGGGTCAACCGGGCCGGCGCGGGGCAATAGTGAGGGCATGTTGGGGATCGGAAAGAAGGACCGCGAGTTGGACGCCGCCGTCAAGGAGCTGGCCAAGGCCGACACGCTCGCCTTCGGCGGGGTGGGAATCGCCTCCACGCTGCTGCCGGAGACCGAGGCGTACCGGCAGGTGGAGCGGGCGCTGGACGAGCATCCCGCCGAGGCCCGGAAGAAGGTCGACTGGCTGCTCAAGCACGGTTCGGCGGCCGGGAAGGCGTACGCGGCCACGCTGCTGGACCGGGCCGACCCGGAGGCGGGCCGGGCGGCCTGGGCGACGTTGCGCGACGACAAGGGCGAGTTCACGACGTTCAGCGGCTGCGTGATGGGTCGCGCGACGCTCCGTGACTACGCCGCCGAACGCCTCGCCGCCAACTGATCAACTCGTCGCCGGGCCCCGGCCGATCGGTCGTGCCGGCGCCTGGCGGGCAGGCCGTACCTTGCCAGCCATGACCTCGCCCGACGCCGCGCCGGCCCGCCCCGCCCGCCCGGCCATCGTTACCGTCGCCTTCTGGTTGCAGCTCGCGACCGTCGTCGTCCTGCTCCTCCTGATCGGACTGGTGATCGTCGCAGCGGTGCGCTACGACGGCCAGATCGACCGGGCGCTGCGACTGGTCCCCGACGCGGACCCGGCCGAGGTGTCGGACGAGCGGATGGGCAATCTCTTCATGGCGCTCGTCACCGGCGTCCCGGCGCTGCTCCTGGCCGGCTGGCTCGCCGCCACGGCGCTGCCGCTGGGCCGGGGCAGCAACACCGCCCGGATCCTGGTCTTCGTGGCCGCCGGCGCGCAGCTCCTGCTCTGCCTCGGGCAGGGGTGCTCGGGCGCCCTCCTCATCCCGGTCATGCTGGCCGCCGGGTCCGCCGATCCCGGTTTCGATCCGTCCGACGGCGTGCCGCCCGGCGACGACTGGGAGCAGTCGAAGTTCCTCGACACCCTCTACGCCCAGGGTGACCCCGCCGACCTGGTTTCCGGGGCCAGCGGTCTCGGCGTGCTGCTGGTGTTGGCGCTCACGATCGTCGTCGTGGTGCTGCTCCTGCTCCCGGCGGCCGACCGCTGGTTCCGGCCCGCGTCCGCTGCTCGGGCGGGCGTCCACCCGGTGGCCCTCGGCTACGGCTACCCAGTGGTCGGCGCCGCGGCCTGGCCGGGCTACCCGCCGGTCGGCTGGTCGCCCTCGCCGGGCTACCCGGCGCCCACTCCGGCGCTCCCGCCCGGCTACATGATCTGCCCGGAGCCGGCGCTGCATCTCGCCCACCCGCCCGCCGGCCCGGCGGTGTCCGCCCCGGACCCGACTCCGACCGGGTCGACCGATGCGGCCCCGACCGACCCCACCGCGGACACCCTCGGTAGCTGATCGCTGACTCGCTGGAGAGGCTTTTCCCCGGCGTGCGCGGGGTTGTTACCGTCTGCGCCGACGCACGTGGGAAGGCGGTCGGCGTGAACGGTTCGGTGGCGTACCTGGTGACGACGCTGGGGTGTCTGATCGGGGTGGCCGGTGTCGTGATCGCTGTGGTGGCGCTCCGCAAGGCCCGGTCCGGGGCGCGCCCGCCAGCGCCCGGCGACCCGTTCCGCGACCGGGACTCCGACGCGCTGCGCGGTGACCCCCGCAAGCTCCGGCCCGGCGACATCGTCGAGATCCGCCAGGTGCCGTACACGGTCCGCGGCTCGGTGCACCTGGTCGAGGGCGGGTGGAGCTGGGCGGAACACCTGCTCGACGAGGTCGGCGGGGTGAAGCGCTGGCTCTCCGTCGAGGAGGACCCGGACCTGGAGTTGGTGCTCTGGACCGCCGAACCGTCCGCCACCGTCACCCCGGGCGCGCCGACCCTCGACATCGCCGGCCGCCGGTACACCTGGGACGAGTCCGGCCAGGCCCGCTACACCGCCACCGAGGGCACCGGCCTCGACCCGCGCGGCACCATGCGCTACCACGACTACCAGGCGCCCGGCGGCGCCCGGCTCTCCTTCGAGGCGTACGGGGAAGCCGGCTGGGAGGTGGCGCTCGGCGAGAAGCTGCACCGGGCCGAGGTGATGATCTACCCGCAGGGCGGCCCGGAGAAGGGGGCCTGAGCGTGCTCGTCACCCTGCACGCGCCGTACGTCGACACCAGCGCCGCCGACCTGAGCCTGGCGCTCGGCGGCCCGGAACGCCCCGCGCTGCACGTCCGGGAGCTGACCCTGCCCGGCGGTGCGACCCTGCGGCTGCGCCTGCTCGGCGCCTCCCACCAGGTCGTCTGCGGTGGCCTGACCGAGACGGTCGCCTGCCTGCCCGGCCGTCCGCCGCACCTGCCCGGCGCCCTGCACGACGCCGCCGCCGGCTACCGGTTCACCGCCACGGTGCTCCGGCCCGACGGCGACGGCCTGCGTGCCCGGGCCGCCGCGCTCCGCGCCGAACTGGCCGACGACCCGTACGCGCTGGTCGGCGTCTTCCCCGGCGACGTGGACGCGGTCACCGCGCTCTCCGTACGCCCCGACCCGCCCGGCGGCACGGTCGGCTGGCGCACCTGGCACGCGTACCCCCAGACCAACGAGCTGGTCCTGACCGAGACGGTGGTGGCACTGTGAGCGCGAGGAGTGAGCCGGTTTTGCGAGCCCCGCAGTCGCGAACCGAGGTGGCACTGTGAGCGCGAGGAGTGAGCCGGGTTTGCGAGCCCCGCAGTCGCGAACCGAGGTGGCACTGTGAGGACGACGTACCGGCGGTGGATCGTGGTGGGGGTGGCCGTCGCCGTGGTCGGCGCGCTGATCGCCGCCTTCGCGATCTTCTACGGCAACTTCTCGCCACGCGGCTACGTGCAGGACCACTACCGCCGCGCGTCCAGCCGGGACATCGGCCGGGACGCGGTGGCGTACACGTCGACGCGCACCCCGAGCCAGGTGTCGAAGGACATCACGGAGACCTGGCAGCCCGCCGACCAGTACGTCGACGGCAGTGGGGTCTACCTGCGCTACGACGACGACTCGGTGGTGATCCTGCCGGTCGCCGCCGGCTCGCTGATCCTGCTGGAGCGGATGAGCACCGCCTACCCCCGCTACCACCACGTGGTCGGCGGTGGCTGGGGCTGGGGCCGCGGCAGCACCGTCCGGGGCGGTGGCCCCGCGCCGGCAAGTAGCCCCTCCGCCCCCTCACCCTGGAGCTGAAGTGCAGAACCTCGCCACCGATCTGCTGGTCACCCTCGCCTACGGCGTGGTCGGCGTCGCCCTGATGGGCATCGGTTACCTGCTGGTCGACCTGGCCACCCCGGGCCGGCTGAACCACCTGATCTGGCACGAGCGCAACCGCAACGCGGCGCTGCTGCTCGCCTCCAACCTGGCCGGGGTCGGGGTCATCGTGGTCGCCGCGATCGTGGCCAGCGAGGACGACTTCGTGCTCGGCCTGGTCGGCGCGGCCGCGTACGGCGTCCTCGGCCTGGTGATCATGTCGGCCGCCTTCGTGCTGCTCGACGTGGCCACCCCCGGCAAGCTCGGCGAGCTGCTGGTGGACCCGGAGCCGCACCCGGCGGTCTGGGTCTCCGCGGTCGTCCACCTCGCCACCGGGGCGATCATCGCCGCCGCCATCAGCTGATGGCCGGCGGCAAGCGGCCGCCGCCGGCCGCCGCGAAGTCCCCGGCGGCGGGCAGGTCGGCAGTTAAGGCCGGGCTGATCTCGGCGGTCGTCCTGGGTGTCGCCGGCCTCTTCGTCGTCGGGATCGTGAGCGACAGCTCCGACGACCTCAGCATCCCCGCCCCCGCGACCGACGAGCGCGCCGACACCGTGCCCATCCTCAGGGAGGCCCGCACCAGCCAGGGCATCTGCTACGGCTGGCGGCTGGCGGGCGGGTCCGACGTGGTCAGCGTCGGATCGAACCTCGGGGACGGCACGCCGGTCGCGGCCACCCCGACGTGCCCACGCTGGATCGAGGTCACCGCCGACATCACCTACACCGCGGGGAGCAGCGAGAGCTCCGACTCCGCCCGGGTCCAGGTGAAGGGCTCCGCCGACATCGACGCCGCCGACCTGTACGCCATCGAGCGCGGCCTGGAACGGTTCGGGCTGGACGACGACGCCTTCATCGACGACCCGGGCTGGGCGGTCACCCGCGCGGCGACCACCCTGCCGCTGCTCGCCGCCGAGGCCGGGCTGGCGGCGCCCGGCCGCCACCCCCACCGC
>NZ_JAEVHJ010000132.1:0-16663 GCF_016802855.1 Micromonospora sp. ATA51
GAGCACCCAGGCCGGCCCGGCGGGGTGGTGCGGGAAGGCCGGTTGCAGGACGGGCTTGGCCCGGCCGTCGAGCGCCTCCCGGATCCGGTCCAGCACCCGCCCCCGGGCCTGCGCCGCGTCGGTGACCCCGACCAGGTCGACGTAGGTGATGGTGGCCAGCAGGCCGTCGATCGGGCAGTCCTCCACCCGGACGGTGACCAGCTTGTTGCCGGTGCCGTCGGGGTCGGCGCGCAGCGCGGCCTGCCACTCCAGTTTCCCGTACGTCGAGTGCAGGTAGCGCTCGGAGAGGACGGCCACCACGACGGCGGCCTCGCGGACACCCCGATCCATGAAGTCGATGAAGTTGGTGCCGGCGACGAAGTCCCACGCCTGGAGCAGGGTGCGGTACCCGGCGGACTCGAACTCCCACGCCAGCCAGGTCGCCCAGCGCTCGTCGGCGGGCGAGTAGCTGATGAAGAAGTCGATCGGGCGGTCGGACCGGGTGGGGTGCGCGCCTACAGCCACAGGATCATTATGGCCACCCATCGTCAATCCGTGGACACCCTCGGCAGCCGCGTCGGCCGCGCCCCGGCGGCCCGCCATATGCGAGGATCATGCTTCGTGGAGACTGTCGGCGAGCCGCCGTCCGCCGCGCCGGACCGATCCCGCTGGGGCCGGCTGCACGTCCTGGACTGGATCGCGATCGGGCTCGCCGTCGTCGGGGCGCTCTGCGTCCTCACTGGACTGTTGCCGCAGCGGGACGCCGAGGCCACCGTACGCCGGATCATCCCGATTTTGATCTTTCTCGGCACCGTGGTGGTGCTGGCCGAGCTGACCGCGGTGGCCGGGGTGTTCGACGCCCTCGCCGCGCGGGTGGCGATCACCGCGCGGGGCAGTTACCGGATGCTGTTCTGGCTGTGTGTCGCCTTCGCGTCGGTCACCACCATCGCGCTCAACCTGGACACCACCGCGGTGCTGCTCACCCCGGTGATGATCGCGCTGGCCCGCAAGCTCGGCGTGCCGCCGACGCCGCTGGCGATGACCACGGTATGGCTGGCCAACACGGCGAGCCTGCTGCTGCCGGTGTCCAACCTGACCAACATCCTGGCCAGCGACCGGATCGGGCTGGAGCCGCTGCCCTGGGCGGCCCGGATGTGGTGGCCGCAGCTGGTCGCGATCGTCATCACCATGCTGCTGCTCTGGTGGTGGTACTGGCGGCCGGCCCGGGCCGGGGCCGACCCGTTCGTCCCGCCGCCGCCGCACGTGCCGCCCGACCCGGTGCTCTACCGCACCGCGCTGGGCGCCTGCCTGCTCTTCGTCGCCGGCATCCTGGCGGGCGTCGAGATCGGACTCGCCTCCGGGGTGGCCGCCGCGATCCTGGTGGCCGGCTTCGCCGTCCGCGCCCGGCGCAGCCTGCGGCCCGCGCTGGTCCCGTGGCGGCTGCTGGTCTTCGTCACCGGGCTGTTCCTGGTGGTGCAGACCATCGGCCGGCACGGCCTCGACGAGGTGATGGGCGCGCTGATCGGCGGCGACCCGGGCGCCGAGGGGTCGCTGCGGGCCGGCGCGGTCGGCGCGCTCTTCGCCAACGTGGTCAACAACCTGCCCGCGTACGTGGCCGGTGAGGCGGTCATCGCCCCGGCCAACCACACCCAGCTGCTCGCGCTGCTGATCGGCACCAACGTCGGCCCGCTCGCGACACCGTGGGCCTCGCTGGCCACCCTGATCTGGTACGAGCGCTGCCGCGCCGCCGGGGTCGCGGTGCCGCTGGGCCGGTTCGTCGCCACCAGCGCCGCCCTCGCCGCGCTGGCCACCACCGCCACCGTCGCGGCCCTCCTGCTCACCCCGTAGCGCATCTGTGGGGGTGCGCTGGTCTGACCGATGCCGCCGCATCGGCAACAGGCGCTGCCGGTCGTCCGGCCCGACAAGCGGGATCGGTCAGGCTCCACCCGGGTATCCCAGATGGCTGTCGCCGGCCCAACCGATGCTGCCGGGAGGTTGCTTCCACTCGGCGGCCCGCCTCTTCGAGACCGACAGGTTCGGCCACCGCTTACGCGCCGCCTGTCGGCTTGCCCCCACCGCCGCCCCGAGCTCGGGATAACCCGCGCCGTACTGCACCGCTTCCTCAGCGCTGGCGGATACGACGTCAGCGAGAAGGTTGCGCATCTGTTCGCCCGCCGCCATGCGCGCCAGGTGAGTCCGCATCCGCACCGCGTAACTCGGCTCATGGGCTGCGCTGCGCCGGGCATCCACGTCGGAGTCGTCCAGCCGTTGGGCCCAGGCTGCGGCAGCCGCACTCAGTTCCCGCCGTAGCTCTTGCCGCTCATCCCGCGTCAGCTCCCGCATCACGACTCCCTTTGGACGTGGCCTCACTTCAGCGTCCACTCGACAACCAAGGTTGTCAAGGATTTGGCAACGCATCGCAGGCAACCTGCCGTCCCGGTGTCCAAGGTTCGACGGACAGAGACCGACGGCGATGCCCGGTAGACTCGGCCGATGGCGAGATCTGCCGCGGTTCCGCTCGCTCCCGGGGTCTGGCGCATTCCCACCGTCGGCCGGGCCCTGGTCAACTCGTACGCCTTCGTCGACGACGACGGCAGCGTCACGCTGGTCGACTGCGGGGTGAAACGGGCGCCGGCCCGGATCGTGCGCGGGCTGGCGGCCATCGGGAAGACCCCGGCCGACGTGACCGGGATCGTGCTGACCCATGCCCACCGGGACCACGCCGGTGGGGCCGCCGAACTGGCCCGGCGCACCGGCGCCCCGGTCGCCGCGCATGCCGCCGATGTGCCGTACGCCGAATCCGGGCGGGTGCCGCCCCACGACCCGACGATCACGGCGGGACGGTTCCTCGCCCGGCTGGCCGGGGGCCGGTTCCCGGCCGTCGAGGTCGCCCGCCCACTGGCCGATGGCGACGTGCTGACCGTCGGCGGTGGCCTGCGGGTGCTGCACACCCCCGGGCACTCCCCGGGGCACGTGTCGCTGCTGCACGAACCGACCCGGGTGCTGGTCACCGGCGACGCGCTCTTCAACGTGGCCGGGGTGCGCTGGCCGGTGAAGTCGTTCTGCACGGATTTCCGAATGACCCAGCGGACAGCCCACGTACTGGGCGAGCTGGATTACGACGTGGCCGCCTTCACCCACGGCCCCGAAATCACGAACCGCGCCCGCGAACAGGTCCGGACCTTCCTGTCCCGTCTGCGCTGACCCGCCCCCCACGCAGCCGCGCCGCGCTCGTCCTGCCAACGCCCTCATCTTTGAGGCCGGCGTCCGCAAACGGGGGGCATGCACCAGGTCGACGTCCTCTAGGCTTGGCCGGAGCCGATCCAGATGCGACCGATGAGTTGATCGGGCCTGCGTTGTCTTGGTAGTCGACGGCAACGTTCAGCCACTGAGTTGGAGAAGCATCATGAGGAAGATCACCGCGGGACTGTTCATCTCGCCCGACGGCGTCGTGGAAGCGCCCGACCAGTGGCATTTCCCGTACTTCAACGAGGAGATGGGCGCTGCCGTGGACGCCACCCTCGGCGCGGCCGACACCATGTTGTTCGGTCGCAAGACCTACGACAGCTTCGCCGGGGCCTGGCCCGACCGGGAAGCCGCCGGTGGCGAGGACGCCGCCTTCGCGAAGAAGCTCGGCGACGCCCGCAAGATCGTCGCGTCGAACCGGCCGCTCGAGTTCACCTGGCGAAACTCCGAACAGCTCCAGGGCGACCTCGTCGAGGCCGTCACCGCGTTGAAGAACCAAGCCGGTACCAGCACCATCGGCATGAGTGGGTCGGTCTCCGTCGTCCGCCAGTTGCTGGCCGCGGGGCTGCTGGACGAACTGCACCTGCTGGTGCACCCGATCGCCGTCCGCAAGGGCATGCGGCTGTTCGACGAGGGAGAACCCCCGATCGCGCTGAGCCTGCTCTCGTCGCAGACCTTCAAGACCGGCGTGCTGAACCTCGTCTACGCCCCCGCCGAGTCAGCCGGTGCCGCCGGCTACGACGAGGCCAAGGTCCACCTTTCCCAGCCCGAACGGTAGAACCCGGGCCCGGTGGCCCGACGTGCTCACCGCAACCACCCGAGGAAGCGTCGGTGGACATCTTCCGGTACCCGGCCCCCGGCGCGTTCGAGCTCCATCACGTACTGGATAGCAAGTCGCTCGACCTCACTGTTGCCCATCTGTCAGCTCCCTACGCCAGCGACCGTTGCGGCCATCACCTCTGGCACATGTTCGCCCTGAACCGCGCAAGATCACAGCCCTGGCGCGTCGCAGACGTCCATGCCCTCTGATCTTTAGCTCACGGCGGCGCAGTCTCGTGCGGTGCCATGCGACATCGGAAGGCGCCGTTCGGACCCGTCGCGGCTCCGGCGGTCGCTCGCGTTGCTGTACTTTCGTGCTGTACGTCGATCACTCCGGCCGCCTGCGGCCTAAGATGTTGCCTTACGCGTTCACAGGGAAGGCGACATGTCTGAAGGCATCAATGCGGAGAGCCTGATCGCTCTGGCTGATCGCCTACGAGCCAAACCAGCGCAAAGCCATGAACGTCTCGAACTGGTCACCAGCTGCGAAGGTTTGCCGTGGCTCGGCCGTGTCCCGGCTGCCACCGAGTCGTGCATCAAAATTCTCGCCCAGACTGACCCGAAGACCCGCTCAATGCCTTGCGAGCTCGGTATCTCCTCGATGGAGGTGCCCAGTGCCCTGACCACCTTCCGCCGTTGGTGGCCAAAGGCGGTCATCGCCATGGGCGATCCCGGGCAGCCCGATCCGCGGAAACCGTTGAAGCCCGGCATCGTGCAGTGGCGTTTCGACGGTGTCAACGCGTCGCCGGCGTTGAGCCCGCCGAGCACCGCTGGTTCTGCCGCTATCGCAGCTCACTTTGCCGGCCTGCCCTGGGCGCCACCGCCGATGATGTATGACGCGGCCGGTCCGCTTGCAGACATTGAGGCAGAGGACCTGCTGGCTAGCATGGTTCATCCGCCGCAGATGCCGGCAGGCCGATGGGATCGCCTGCCAGGCTCGTGGGAGCGCTACATCCAGGCGTGGTGCTGCCTGGGCCTGCTGCACCATCGACCGGAGCAACCGTGGCCGGCATCGACCAGGCGACAAATGTTGGTCGAGCTGGCCTACGGTGTCGAGGACTGGATTACCGAAGCCGCGCTCTATGCGCTGATCACAGCGGCTTGGGTGGACCCAGCATGCCGCTCAGACGTCGCCGGGCTGGTCGAGACCAGATACCTGATGATGCGTGAAGCGGCCGAGACCAGACCACTCACAATTGGCGCTTCCGTGGCGCAACTGGTTTACATAACCCCAGGCATGCCAAGCGAAACCCTTCACCATGCAGTGGATCTGACCGCAAAGTTCGAGAAGTGGCCAGGCAATCTCATCTCCACACTTGGCGGACCACCCGCGCCACTGCCGCAGCAAAGGTCGCTGTGGGACAGGCTTCGTCGCCGTTGACAGGCAGTGGCGCGCCAGTCCGATCCGCAGCACAGCGACCAGGAACGCCTTCTCCTGCTCCTGCCCGCGATGGCCGACGCCAACGCTTCATCAGACGCCGCTGAAGTCGTCGCGGCCGCCGTTACCGCCATCGGTGGGAGCGACCTTCAGGACCAGGTGGCGGTCGAGCTGCTGAGCGCCAACGGTCGGTACTGGGGCGTCTGCGCTTGGACCGACTCGCAAGGGTTCCGGACATGCCTCGGGCCGCACAGCTACCGCCATACGGGCGGCGGTCTATCAGTACCCGAGCACCGCCCGGTCGCCGACTCCTTCCACCGTCGCTAGCCACCAGGCTCGGCTTCGGTGGCCGTGACCCCCGTCGGGGTGAGCCGGGTACGGCTTACCAACGGGTGCGGCCGAGTGCTAGCAAGCGTCGACGCGTGCAGCTCATCGGCCGTCCGTTGTCCTCCGATCCCAGGCGCTAACAGGGCTTTCGCTGCTTCCTCGCTGCCTCGCTCGGAGGCTGGCGCCTCGCTTACAAGAACCATCCGGCACGCCTGAGGCCGTCTGACGAGCGCCGTTCGCTCTGGTCGTCGTCTCGTCGCATTCCGGCTCGCGCTCCGTCGTGCGTGGCGGTTGCTGTCACCGATGCTGTCAGTCGTGGTGGGCCGGTGCCGGCCGGAGGTCGCCAGAAGGCCGAATGAACGACAGTGACAGCAATGGATGCCTCGTCGGGCATCCACCGTTCGGGCGAGCGAAAGAGAGCCGAACGGCCTGTCGTCCGGCTGGTACCAAGGCCGCGTCTTGGAGGGCGCACAGGACATGCACGACGCCCGGCCGGCGGCCTACCCTCCTTTTCCTCAGAACGGGGCTTGTCATGAACGCGCTTTCCTCGCGGAGCATCGCTCGCCGGACTTTCCTAGCCACCGCCGCCTTCGCGGCCGGCTCCGCAGCCCTGCTGACCGCCGCCTGCGGCACTGGCCAGGCCGTCGCCGGAAGCCAACCGCCGGCACCGGCGGTCTCATCCCCGCCACCCTCGGTGGCCGCATCGCCGTCGCCTGCGGTGCCGGTTGCGGGTTCGATCGCGGGGTTGCCGGGTTGGTTGTACTACGCCGATTCTGATCGGCTGCTTCGGTTGACCAGGTCTGGCGTGGAGACGGTATCGAGTGCGGGTGCGTACGGGACGAACGTGTCCCCGGATGGCGTCAGCATCGCCTTCGTTGACCAGAGCGGCAATGTGGTGGTCGCCGACCGCGACGGGCAGCACCGCCGCACGGTGCTACGCGGCAGCATCGACGTCGGGTACGAACCGGCCTGGTCGCCCGACTCCCAGCGCCTGCTCGTCGCGAAGGGCGTCGCTGGCGGCAACGTCACCATGGGGATTGTCACCATCGCGTCGGGCAACTTCACCCCGTTGGCGCACCAGCCCCAGGATGCGATCCATCTCCTGTGGTCCGCCGATGGAGAACACCTCGGATACGCCACGGGTACCTGCAAGATCGCCACGGCTGACGCCGATGGCGGCAACGCCCGCACCGTGCCGGTCTTCGGCGACCCGAACAGTGCCGCGAACCCGCAACGGCGGCGTAGCTGTGACCCTTACAGCATCTCCCCGGACGGCAGCCTGATCGCGGTCAACCAGCGCACCGGTGACCAGCCCGACGGCGACATCGGCCGGGACCTGTTCGCCAACACCATCATCGACACCCGCACCGGCCACAACGCCACCCTGCCCGTCACCGGTTCGATCACCGCCATCCTCTTCCAACCCAACGGCGACATCCTCGTCCGGACCAAGAACGGCACCAACCAACTCACCCTGCTCAACCCCGACCGCACCATCAAGGCCCAGGTCACCGAACCCGCCACCGTCAAGAACTCCCGCCTCCTCGGCTACACCCCCAACTGAATGCTCATTCCCGACCGGAGCCCCGCCCGAGGACGGGACGCCCGCCGAACGGCCTGCGGCCACTGCACGATCGAGTAAGAGGCGTCAAGGAGTCCTTGACACTCCGGTCGGGTGAGTCGCCCCTGGCGCCAGAGCACGCCGTGCGTCGCGTGCCCTGAGCCTGCGCCGAAGGCGGCCCTCAGGCCGGGGCGGCGCCCTCACCGGTGCCAGATCCTCCGGGCGGGTCCGGTGGGTCAAGGTGGAGCGCCCCGCTGGACGTAATCCCGACCCGCGAACGCTGGTCTTCCGTGACCGGGTAGGTCGCCTGCGAGGCCGTCGGCGGGATGCGGTTCCACGACCTGCGGCGGAGCGCTCAGCCCGGAAAGGGACGACCCTCGTCGGGGGGAGCCGGGTAGGTCGCACCAACGGCTCCGGCTGGGTGGCAGGGACTGTCGACACGCGCAGGGTTGCGGCCATCTGGTGATACCTGGCCACGGTTGTTGCTATGGGTTTCGCTGCCTTCTTGCTCCCTGGGCTGCCCTTCCGTCGGCCTGGGCGAGGCGCCAGGCCGGCGCGTCAGATTGCGACCGGGTGGCGGGGTTCGTAGAGACCGAGTTCGCCGCCGCCGGGCAGCCGCAGCGCGGTGCGCAGCCCCCACCGCTCCTCGGTGACCGGGATCGTGAACTCGACGCCCTTCGCGGCCAGGTCGGCCATGGTCGCCGCGACGTCGTCGCACATGAGGAAGAGTTCGTGGGCCGGCTCGCCCTCGGTCGGGTGCATGGCGAGCTCGGCCGGCGGGAGCTTGAAGATGAGCCAGCCATGGCCGGCGTCGACGTGGTGGTAGCCGAGCGTGTCCCGGAAGAAGGCGCGGTCCGCCTCTGGGTCGCGGCTGTAGATGATCACATGAGCACCATTGATCATTCACCGACCATAATGCTGAGGTCCGACGTGGCAACGCCAATCTCGCCAGAAAATGCCGCCGCCGTTCGCGCCGCCCCATCTGTCGGTACCGGGGGCCAGGTGCCCGATGATCTCTTCGCGGCGTTGTCGCAGCTCAGCGGCGGTGAAGAGTGGGCCGCCAGGGACTCGAACCCTGAACCCCCTTGCGGGTGCGTTGATCAGCGGTAATCGGGCGGATCGGCCGCCTGACCTCGGCGAGTTCTTCCGCTGCCTTACAGCGGTTGACAGCCCTTGTCGGCGTCACTTGTGCCCGCCTTGTGCCATCTTGCCATGAGCTAAGGGCCTGCCGACAAATAAGTAGCCGTTTCATGTCCGAAGCGTGTTTCATGTGGTATGGCCGTGAAGGTGGAGACCGAGCAGATGCTGGCGGCGAAGTTTGAGGGGATCTTTCCTCATCTTGATGAACGGCAGCGCCGGCTGCTGATGGGGGCCGAAGCCCGGGCGCTGGGGCACGGAGGGATCCGGGCGGTTGCCCGGGCTGCCGGGGTCGCGGAGAACACGGTCTCGCGGGGGGTGTCCGATCTGGATGCCGGTGAGGAGCCGTTGGGTAGGACTCGCCGGCCGGGTGGGGGCCGTAAACGTTTGGCCGACCTGGATCCCGGGTTGCGCCCGGCGCTGCTGGCCTTGGTCGAGCCGGATGAGCGAGGGGATCCGATGTCGCCGCTGCGGTGGACGACGAAGTCAACCCGCACCTTGGCTGGCGAGTTGACCCGCCAGGGGCATCGGGTCGGCGCTGATACTGTCGCTGACCTGCTACGCGCCGAGGGGTTCAGCCTGCAAGCCAACGCCAAGACCATCGAAGGCAAACAGCATCCCGACCGCGACGCGCAGTTCCACTACATCAACGGGCAGGTCAAAGAGCACCAGGGCACCGGTGATCCGGTGGTCAGTGTGGACACGAAGAAGAAGGAACTGGTCGGCCCGTTCGCCAACGCTGGCCGGCAGTGGCGACCCAAAGGTGAGCCGGTGGCCACCCGCACGCACGACTTCCCCGACAGTGAGTTGGGCAAGGCGGTGCCGTACGGCGTCTACGACGTGGCCGCCAACGCCGGCTGGGTCAACGTCGGCACCGACCACGACACCGCCGCTTTCGCGGTCGAGTCGATTCGCCGCTGGTGGAACACGATCGGCGCCGACGAGTACCCGCAGGCCACGCGTTTGCTGATCACCGCGGATGCCGGCGGTTCCAACGGCTACCGCACCCGTGCCTGGAAAGCGGAATTGGCCGCTCTCGCGGTGCAGACCGGGCTGGAGATCACCGTGTGCCACTTCCCGCCGGGCACCTCGAAGTGGAACAAGGTTGAACACCGGCTGTTCTCCCACATCACCCTCAACTGGCGAGGCCGGCCACTGACCAGCCACGACGTGATCGTGCAGACCATCGCCGCCACCACGACCCGCACCGGACTACGCGTCCACGCCGCCCTCGACACCAGCACCTACGACACCGGAATCCGCGTCAGCGACCGGCAACACGACGCGCTGCCCCTGACCCGCCACGACTGGCACGGCGAGTGGAACTACACCCTGCGCCCCGAGGCATACGAGCACGTCAACACCACCCCCGACCCATTCGATCAGCCCAGTCCTGACCTGGCCTGGCTGCACCACCCGGCTCTGACCGGACTACCGCCCCACGAGTGGGACACCCTGCTCACCACACTGCTGGCACTACACGACCATCAGCGGGAAACGCGCCTGGACAAGCGACGCGGACACCGCCCCCGGCTGACCGGCCCCGGTACCGGCCGCCGCCCCGTCCTCACCCTCGCCGACCGGCTCATCGCCGCCATCCTGCACCAGCGACTCGCTGTGCCCCAGGTCGCCGTCGCCGCCCTGTTCAGCGTCCGGCCCGAGACGATCAACAGACACCTACGCGAGATCCGCCAACTCCTAACGCAGGCAGGACGCACCATCCAACCCAGCCCACAACGACTCGCCACCCTAAACGACCTCTACGCCCTCGCCGCCGCAGAAGGCATCGCCATTCCGCAAAAGATCAAAACAGCGCGTTGATGATCTGCGAGCCCTAAGTGACCGCGCGAAGGATGCGGTCGGGTTGGCGGCGCAGCCGCTCCATGGCCCGCGCCGTCGTGTCGTCGGCGGGCAGGAGAACGACCAGCTCCTGCGCGTCGGTTCTCGGCAACTCGAGCTTCTCCCGCTGCCACCGAAGCTCGTGCGCGATGGGGTGGTTGAGCCGCAGCGGGACGTGCGGTGGGGGCAGGTGGCGGTTGAGTCGTCGGGTGAACTCCTTTCCGGCCAGGGGGGCGAGCTCGGCCCTGAACCATTCGGAGGTCTCCGCAGACGGCCCGAGCCACAGATCGAAGGCTCGTTCGTCGGCCACCTGCTCCCAGTCTGGGAAGAACGTCCGGGCGCGCGGATCGGTGAACACGTAGCGCGTCAGGTTCGGCGTCCCGCTCTCGAGCAGCCCGATCCCACGCATCAGCAGCTCGAACTCACTCGTGTATGCGAGCACGTCTCCCAGGCGGTTGGTGACGAATGCGATGCCGGGCTCAAGAAGTTGGAGGGTCGCCAACACGGTGGGCCGGACATGGCGGTTGGGTGGCACCGGCCGCCCGCGCCCTGCGCACGCTCCGCCGGTGATTTTGGCGAGGTGGCGCAGGTGATTGCGCTCGGCGGCATCGAGGCTCAAGGCGTCCGCAAGTGCATTGACCACCGCAGGGGACGGGTTGCGGTCTCGTCCTTGCTCGATGCGGGTGAGGTATTCGACGCTGATCCCAGCACGCGTGGCGAGGTCTGAGCGCCGTAGTCCAGGGGACCGGCGGCGGCCACGATCAGGCAGCCCGAACGAGTCTGGCTGGATGCTGTCGCGCTTGGCACGGATGAAGTCGCCCAGCGGCGTGCTCATGTTCCGAGTCTACGGCGATCTCCCCAGCGCCTCGAACCCCGCAGGGTGGCCCCACGAGGGCCAGCCTACGTTCGGTCTGGTTGCCATCGTCCGAACGATGGACCGTGGAGTGCATGAGTGAGAAGCACAAGTTGGTCATCATCGTCGGGAGCGTCCGAGAGGGCCGGTTCGGGCCTGTCGTCGCCTCCTGGGTCGCCGACCAAGCGCGCGAGCACGGCGGTTTCGACATCGACGTCGTCGATCTCGCCGACGCCGAGATCCCGCTGTCGTTGCCGGCAGTCTCACCGAAGTTCGCCGGCGACTCATACCCGCGCCCCGACGGAATGGCGTCCTTGACGTCCCGCCTGGAGGACGCGGACGCGTTCATCCTGGTCACGCCGGAGTACAACCACAGCTACCCCGCGTCCCTGAAGGCCGCAATCGACTGGCATTTCACCCAGTGGACGGCCAAGCCCGTCGCTTTCGTCAGCTACGGCGGCCCAGCTGGCGGCCGCCACGCTGTCCTCCACCTGGAGAACGTGCTCACCGAACTGCACGCCGTGACAATCCGCGATGGTCTGGCCTTCCCGAACTACTTCACAGCGTGGGAAGACGGTCGGCCGCTGGACCCCGAGGCGCCCGGATATGCCAAAACCCTGCTGGACCAGCTCGCTTGGTGGGCCGCCGCCCTGTCTGCGGCACGCAACTCGGTCCCGTACCCGGCCTGAAGGGATCATTCAAGGAGTAAGCCAGACTGGGAACCTCAGGGCTGAGAGTGAGCGGCATCGCGCTCGGCGGGCTTCGGTGAACATCACATCGTCGCGCAAACCGGACGGGTCGCGCCATTCTGCTGGTCGGGTGCTTCGCCATCATGGTGGCGGTCTACCCGCCACCAGATGCAAAGACGGCCCCTGACCAGCAGGAATTGCGGTCAGGGGCCGTTCTTTTCAGTCCCGCTGAATCCGACTGTTGCCCACCGTCGCTGAGAGCCCGGGGGTGTATCGGGGGGAGTTGCCCGCGGCCGGGCGAGCCGAGGTTGGTGAGTCCCGTCGCCGATGAGATCTGCGGCATCGCCCTCCGCGGCTACCCCCGTTCGACAATCGCGGTATCGCCATCGTTCGGGCTGAGCCAGGTGCGGATGCCAGCGAGGGCGGTAGGGCCGTAGTCCTCATCGACACTGCGGGCGAGGTCCGCGATGGATATCGCTTGCAGGGCGGCACGCCAGGCGGCGTCGGCGCCGGCCATAGCGCGGGCAATCGGGCACGGCCGGGTGCAGGCCTCCTGTGGTGCCGCCAGGGGGCCGCGCTGGCGGATCTCGGTGCACACGAACGCGGGCTGAGCGCCGTCGACGGCTGCGACGACGTCGAGGATGGTGATCAGTTCGGGTGCCCTGGTCAGGACATATCCGCCCGCCTTGCCCTGGACGGAGGTCACGAGGCCGGCGCGGGAGAGTGCCTGCAGCTGTTTGGCCAGGTAGCTGCCGGAGACGTCATGCAGTTCCGCGAGCCGGGCGGCCGGCACGGGCTCCGTCGCCGTGGTCAGCACCACGCAGCAGTGCAGTGCCCACTCGACCCCACCTGACAGCTTCATCCGACCCCCCGATTGACTCGGACAGAGACTATCCGACTATTGTCTCGGACAGAAAGTATCCGAGTTGGGGGTTACGCCCCGACGAAACCGGCGTGCCTTGTGGCACGCCGTGGAAGGGTGAGAGCCATGAAGCTCACAGTCATCGGCGGTACCGGACTTATCGGCTCGCAGGTGGTCCAAAAGCTGACCGCAGCCGGACACCAGGCCGTTCCCGCGGCGCTGTCGACCGGCGTCGACCTGATCAAGGGAGAGGGCCTGGACCAGGCGCTGGAGGGCGCGGAGGTCGTGGTCAACGTCGCGAACTCGCCGACCTTCGACGAGGCCTCCCTGGGCTTCTTCCGTACCTCCATGACCAACCTGCTGGCCGCCGGGGAGCGTGCCGGCGTCCGTCACCAGGTGATCCTCTCGATCGTCGGTGTGGACCAGGTGCCCCAGCTCGACTACTACCGCGCCAAGACCCTGCAGGAAGAACTGCTCCGGCAGGGGCCCACGCCGTACTCCATCGTTCGTGCCACCCAGTTCTTCGAATTCATGAACGCGGTCTTGTCCTGGACCTCCGACGACACCACCGTTCGCCTGCCCGCTACCCGTATTCAGCCGATGGCCGCCGCGGACGTCGTCGACGCGGTCGTCGACGTCTCCACCGGCACGCCGCTGCAAGGCATTCGGAACGTCGCCGGCCCGGACGTCTTCGCCCTCGACGACCTCGGCAGGGTCACCCTGGCCGCACAGCAGGACAACCGGACCGTCGTCACCGACGACGGGGCCGGCATGTTCGCGGTCGTCGCCGGCGACGTGCTCATCGCGGGCCCGGACGCACACCTGGCACCCACGCACTACCAGGACTGGATCCAAGCGGCCCGCTAACCCGGGCACTCGGCCCTTCAGCGGATGAAGTCGATCGGACGGCGGCCGGAACGTCGAGTTGCTGCGACCGGCCCTGGCCGAGGCCTTGTCGTGCGTCGGACGCCCATGCGGCGTGCGTGCAGCGAACGAGTCGGTCGCCTACCAGGCATGATCGAGACGGTTACTTGCTCGGTCCGCCTGATCCCCCAGCATCCATCCTCCCGCCGCACAGCACGGCGATGACCGGTCCGTGCTGTGTGCCATGGACAAGCCGCTCATGGCAGCGGGCCGTCGGTTTCCGCGGTCGCGCTGAGGCGATCCCGGATCAGCGCGATCACGGTGTCGGCGGTCCGGTCGAGGTGACTGCGGCCATCGGGTAGCCGGGCCTCCGGGCTGATGTAGCTACGCGGACCGACGTGGGTGGCCGGGTCGAGCCGGTGCATCGTGATCTTCCCGTCGCGGTCGGCCCGGTTCCATCCGCTCCAGCGGAACAGCCGCCACCGCTGCGGGAACATCCAGGTGCCTACTCGCTCAATCCGGTCGCCGGCACTGGTGAGCCGGTCGAGGTGCTGGGCGTGGGTGATGTCGTTTGCGCCGTTGTGGAACCCGCCGAGAGTGATCAGCCAGAGCGGGGAGCGCAGCTGGGACCACAGTTCGTCCACCGCGCCGGTGGCGACCTGGGCGCCGCCGCTGTAACAGAGCATCACCACGGGGACGCCACTGTCACGCCGGTAACCGGCGAGCCGGAGCTGAGTGGCGATCTGCGAGCCGACGGCGCGGTTGTACAGGGGACGGTACCGACGGTCGGCGGCGACGAAGATCTGCACCACGTTGTGCAGGAACAGCACCAGCCCGATGTGGCGGCGCAGCCATTTCCACACCGGCCGGTCGGCGAGCGGATCGGCCAGCGGAGAGTAGGGCTGCACCTGGCCCAGCACCCTGAGCTCCGGCGCTCCTTGGATCAGGGATTCGACCAGTCGGCCGCCGTCGCGGGTGTCGTGGAGGCGTCGTTTCCCGATGCCATCCAGATAGACCAGGTAGGCGTCCGGAGGGCGGTCCGGGTCCGCGCCCCGGGCGTAGGGCATGCCCGCCGGGAGCGCGGTGGTGGGAGTGCGCCAGCCTGCGGCATAGGCCAGCACCTCGTAGCGGGCGAGCAGAGCTTCGGCGAGCAGGACCGGTCCTAGCCCGCCGAGCAGCAGCAGGAGCGCAAACTCGATCATGTGAGTGGCTCCGGTGCTCTTCTCGTGTTGAGCCTCACGACCAGTCGGCGGACGCCCTCGACGGCGACGCCGAGCCCGATTCCCGCGAGGGCTACGCAGCCGGCGGCATCCCACCAGCCGAGCCCGGCCAGCGTGGCGAGCGCAGTGGCGAGGCCGGCCCCGACTCCCACCATGAGCAGAAAGTGCAGCAGCGGCCCGAGGAGCGGAAACGCGAGGACTGCGGCAAGCAGCAGCGGTGCGGCCAGGCCTGGTGTCCAGACCAGCGCGGCCTCGTCGGACGGTGCGGTGCGCAGCACCAGCTCGGCAAAGGTCCACGCGGACAGCGGCCAGAGCGCGAATACCGCGCTGTCGACCACGGCACCGGCAAGCATCAACCCGGCCACCCTGATGCGCGACGCGCCAGACAGACGTGCCACCACGGGCAGGAGACGCCCGGCGGCCTCGGACAGCCCGGCGAACAGCAGCAGGATGGCGACGACGGGGGACATCGGTCAGCCCTGCGGTGGCAGATCGGCAGCGCCCGGCTGAGTGACCCGGCCGGCCTGCTGCAGATAGCGCTCGAGTTCGTCGGCGGCGCGCGAATAACCGCCTGCCTGACGTTGGGCGACCTGAAGAGTGCTCACGGCGGCGCGGAATCGGGGCTCGTCGAGCAGGCGCTGGGCGAGGGCGCGCACGCCCTCCACGTCGACGTCCTCGGTGCGGATCGAGAGGCTGGCATCGAGCTCGACGACGCGGGAGGCCACCAACATCTGGTCAGCGCCCTGCGGGACCACCAGCATGGGGACGCCGGCGTACAGAGCCTCGTTGACGCTGTTCACCCCGCCGTGGGTGATGAACAGCGCTGCGCGGGCCAGCACCTCCGGTTGCGGTACGGAGCGGTGGGCGATCACGTTGGCCGGCAGCGGACCGAGCGCGGCGGGATCGGTGTGTCCGGTGGAGACGATCACGGTGCCACCCAGCGGGGCGAGCGCACCGGCGAAGCCGCGCAGCAGCCGCGGGTCGGCCTTGAACAGCGTGCCCAGCGAGGCGTACAGCACCGGGTCCCGCAGCCGATCGACCGGGAACGACGGGTGGGCTGGGCGGGCACCGACGCTCGGTCCGACGAACCGGTAGGACTGGTCGAAACTGTCGGCAGCGGGGTGCAACGCTCGCGAGGTGTAGACCAGGTTGAGCGGCTGACGGATGTTCGCCAGGTCGATCAGGGGCACCGCGCGCGTGTCGTACCGGCGGCGCAGCTCCCAGCGCGACTTGAGGTACCTCCCGGCGGGGCGGGGCAGGGCCGCCGCCGCGGCGAGCAACTCCCAGGAGCCGCGGGTGGGGCTGGGCACGTGCCGGTTGAACGCGAACGTGGTGAACGACGACGCTGCCCGCACGTCGAGTTCCCGGGCAGCCACCGGCCCCCACGGGCAGAGGGAGTCGTGCACGATCAGGTCGGGCCGGACGCCGCGCAGATCGGTGAGGACCGTGGGCAGCACGCGTACGGCGGTACGCGCGAGCTGCTCCATCACCGTGACCGGCGTCGGCGGACCAGAAAGCGGTACGTCATCCCCGGAGTAGAGAAGCACTCGCGCGCCGGTGGCCGCGATCTCCTCGGCGTGGGCGGGCGTCGTGTGGTAGGTGACCGAGTGGCCACGACGAACAAGCTCGGCCGCCACCGGCAGCGTCGGGTTGATGTGCCCGTGCATGGAGATGTTGAGGAATGCGACTGCGCTCATCGGCCGACCGCGGACAGGAAAGGAGTCAGTGCCCGGCAACATGTAGCGATCATGATTCGCCCTTCTCGCCCCGACGCAGAATCGCGTTCGTCTGCCCTAGATGATCGATTCCAAGGGGTCAGTGGTCGTAGGCGGTCAGGGATCGCATGGTCGGTTGGCCGGTGTGCCAGTTGTGCCAGATCGCGGCGGTCA